>VYDD01000364.1:0-2818 GCA_009843625.1 Gammaproteobacteria bacterium
CCCCAGCCCACGACCCCCAGCCCGTTGATCATGGTGGTGTGCGAGTCCGTGCCCACGAGCGTGTCGGGGCAGGCGACCCAGGCGTCGCCGTGTTGGCGGCGCTCCACCACCGACGCGAGGTACTCGAGGTTCACCTGGTGCACGATGCCCGTACCCGGCGGCACCACGCGGAAGTTGCGGAAGGCGTCCTGCGCCCAGCGCAGCAGCGCGTAACGCTCCCAGTTGCGCTCCATCTCGCGCTCGACGTTCCTGCGGTACGCCGTGTCCGACCCGAAGTAGTCCACCTGCACCGAGTGGTCGATGACGAGGTCGGCGGGCACCACCGGGTTGATGCGCTCCGGGTCGCCCCCCATGGCCGCGATCCCGGACCTCATGGCCGCCAGGTCCACCACGGCGGGCACGCCCGTGAAGTCCTGCAACACCACCCGGGTGGGCAGGAAGGGCACGTTGGCGCCGGCGTTGGTCGGGCTCCACGCGGCCACCGCGCGCACGTCCTCCTCGCTCACGTAGCCCCCGCCGGCGTGGCGGAGGGCGTTCTCGAGCAGGATGCGGATGGAGAAGGGAAGGCGGTCGAGGGAGGCGAGGCCCTGTTCCTCGAGGGCATGGAGCCGATAGAAGGAGGTGTCGCCCTCGGTCAGGTGGAGGCTGGCGAGCGAGCCGAAGGCGTTGGTGGTCGATGATTTCACGTGTCTGTCCCTGGGTCCTGAAGCCGGCGCATCGTCGCGCAAGGCGACGCGATTCGTCGGCTCCAAGATAACATCCCGCAGTTCCGCGCTACATTGAAGGATCCTCCTTCGCCTGTGGACCCCATGCGCCAACTTGCCCTCCAGCGCCACGACCAATGACTGATTCGGAGGTTGCCCGCGCGCGGGCGGCTCGTGGTCATCGGCCTGCGCCCCCGGAGACCGACCATCTCGTCTACGCGGTTCCCGACCTGGCCGCCGGAGTGCGTGACCTCGAGGCGCGTCTCGGTGCACGCCAGACGCCCGGCGGCAGCCATCCGGGACTCGGAACCCGCAACTCCCTGTTGCGCATCGGTGAACGCGTCTACCTGGAGGTCGTGGGTCCGGACCCGGAGCAACCGGCCCCGCCCGGCGGCCTCTGGTTCACCGGCGGCACGGCCCCGCTGCCAGCGCTGGTCACATGGGCGGTGCGTTCCGCCGATCTTGACGGCCTCGCCGCCGGTCCGGGCGGCCACCTCCTGGGTCCGGTGCGGTCCATGTCCCGCACCAGGCCCGGCGGCGGCCGCATTGCGTGGACGCTCACGATGCCCGGAAAGCCGCTTCCCCGGCAGGGCGTCATCCCCTTCTTCATCGACTGGGGCGACACCACGCATCCTTGCTCCGACCTCCCCGACCGGGGAGTACGCCTCGTCCGGCTGAGTGGGCGCCATCCCGATCCGGAGGCGGTGCGCGGCGAGCTGGATCGGCTCGGCGCCGGGCTCGAGGTAGCCGTGGGGCGGGCGGGGCTGGTTGCCGTGCTGGAGACGCCGACCGGCGACCGGGTGACGCTCTGACGCCCCTCCCGGGCCACGCCGTACCGTCCAGGACGGATCCGCTCGGCCCGATGCCAACCCATTTGCGAGCGACATACTACCGGGTAGCTTATACCGCTCCATCCTGCCGGGATGGCAGGATACGGATGCTATGAATCGCGGCAAGGAATCGTCTAAGTTCAACTAGGACTGCACGATCTGCGTTTCTTGCCGTTGGACTCTACCTTGCTGGATCGTGCCGGGGAAGCGGGAAAACGGGACGTGAATAGCGGGACTCTCACCCGCCGCATCTCTTTGCCGAAGGCATCCGGCGTCTTAGCGCCAATCGTGAACGCCACCTCACGTGTCACCACCAGTGTTGAGTCAGTTGACCGGAGGTTCGCCGCCCTGAACAGACGTAGCCATACGGCAGATCGCGTCGCAGATGGACGCTAACGGTTCTTGCCCCATGCATTGCCGAACTGGAGAGAGAGCGGCGACAATTCCTGTGTAGCTGCGGGGGCCGGAGAGCCTACACCAAGGGAGGGTCGAAGGACATGGTTCAACAAGCGAAGCCGAAATCGGGAGACTCGAACGGACAGGCGTTTGTCGATAGGGACAGGATGATCAGAGACATGCGGAGAGTCGTTCGGCATATCTGCCACCACGGTGGGTATGCCCGTGACAGGAGATGGGCGACCGTCGCCCTACCGGGGTTCGATGACGCGTTGAGGCACGACGGCGACGCCTTGCTCACCGGTGAAACGCGGAGCGAGAAGATGCGTGACGAGGCGCTTCTGAAGAGCTACGGGGCAGTACGACGCATCAAGCGTCATGCGCTTGCTCTGGCCGAGCGAGCAGTTTCGTCTCCCGGGGTTATGGTTCGCGCGCTAGCGACGTGAAGTGAATTGATGCTCGGAGTTGCCGGCTCCCGTGAGCCCGATGGACGGCTGGCGTCTGTTCGCCTTGGCCCGCCCCTCAAGCCTTCCGTGGCGGACCTTGCGGGCGCGACCAGGTTGACAGGGGCGTGACGATCTGAACGATGGGAGGCATGGGAACGCCACGGACCGTTTCGCAGGCCATCAAGGGCCGTCTGTATCCGTCGCGGGAACAAGCCGCGACTCTCTCCCGGATGCGCTTCCTGCTGGCGTGCATCCGGGAGAGGGTGCGGGCCGAATCGCGCGAGTTTTACGAGCGCGAGAAGAAGGGTTGTTCGGTCGGTTGGCTCCAGAAGGAGGTCGCGCAGCCGATGCACCGGCGGCTCGGTTGGCCGTGCGACGCCCTGTCGGTCGTGAACGTGGTCGCCATGCATCATCAGGCGCTGCGGAACTGGTGGCGCAGGCC
>VYDD01000364.1:2828-4258 GCA_009843625.1 Gammaproteobacteria bacterium
ACGGGCTCCCGAACGATGTCCCGTCAACCCCTACGTCCACAATCAGCGGTTGGAAACCGATGTCGAGCGGGGGCGGGTGCGGCTGTTCGGCAACAAGGTGGGCTGGATGCGTTGGCGGTCAGGTTTACCGAGAGTCGTTGAGACCTGGTGGGTGAAGTCACCCTCGCCAAAGGAGGACCGGGGATTTTTCTGGCGTCTTGCTGATGGACGACTCATCAAGATCAACTCGGGTCGCGTCTCGTACCGGGGCGGGCATTGGTACCTGGCCATCCAGTACGAGGGTCCGGCCCCCGAGTATGCGGAGCCGAAGGCGCTGGCCGTGGGAATCGACCCCGGCATCCGGGCCATGACGGCGCACGATGGCGAGCAGTCGCTGGAGTTCGCTCGGGTGCCCGAGCGCTCGAAGAAGCGGCGGCGGCGGTTGGATCGCAAGATCGCGCGTTGCAAGCGCGGGTCGCGCCGGCACCGGAAGCTCGTTTTGACTCGCTCCCGACTGATGGAGCGGGAAGGAAACATGAGGCGTGACCGGACCCACAAGGCCACGCGAAAGCTGATCGACCATGCGCGAATCGTGGGATACGAGGACCCGAGCGCGAAGGCATGGCAGGAGTCCGGTTTCTTCGGCGAGGCGAGCCGCGAGGCTGCTGCGGGCGAGTTCTGCCGCCAGATCGAATACAAGGGCGACTGGGCAGGCCGTGAGGTTGTGGCCGTGCCGGAATCGGCTTCGAGTACGCAGACTTGCTACGCTTGCCGCGAGCGGACGGTGCATCCGCTGGGGAAGCGGGCGTATTCGTGCCCGCGCTGCGGGTATCGAGCCAGACGAGACGAAAACGCGGCGCTGAACGTGCGCGCCGCTGCGATACAGGGAGCGCGGGCAGCGCTGCCCGAGGCGGTCATGTGATCGCCCGAAATGTGCGGGTGACGGAGAGAGGTTTCAGCCCCTCGGGGCGGTGCTCCCGGATGATCCCGCCCATCCTTGCCCGGCGTAATCGTCGCAGCGCTCGAAACGGCTCTGTAAGCGTTTGTCGCGCAATGGCTTGCCCGGAGGGCGGTCGCGACCGGGTCCGGCGCCGCGTCCGACGGTCGCGATGGCGAGATGGCCGGGCCGCGAGTGCCACTGGCTGCACGTGCTGCAAATACCACCAGATCGCGACGGTCGTCGAAGACGGGATGAAGGACATCCGGTAGCGGATGGACCGCATGGACGGGCGGTCGCGGGAAGCACGGGTGGAACGGCGCGGGATCACGGCGGTCATGGAAGTCCGTGCGGCGAACCGTGGCCGTGCTTGCGGATCGGTGGCAACGGCTCGAAGATGCCCTGAACGTTACGGATCGGAGACCCAACCCATGAAGCCTGATCTGAAACTGGCGGTGCTGTTGCTGGCGGCCGCGTGTTCGAGCGACGCGACGGCCCCCGATCCTTCCCTGAT
>VYDD01000352.1:0-8392 GCA_009843625.1 Gammaproteobacteria bacterium
GGGCCGTGGGGGTTGGCGCCGCGGGGGCTGGCGCCATGGAGGTCGGCGCCGTCCCTTCGCAGGCTCCGAAGATGGCAGCCAACACGACGACAACCCCGGCCCGGAACCGAGCCCTAGGCCTGGTATGAACCGGTGAGACGCCGCTGACACGGGTCATTGCGCAAGCCTCGGTGAGCCTGTCCGCCCGGGTTGAAGCTCCATCACGCCCGCGCTCGACACACCTCCCGGCGACACCGTCACGGGGTCCAGCCGGAGAAGATCCCTCACATCGAGGGTCGCCTGGCCCTCCAACAACCAAGCGCAAGCCCCTCCCCCCGTTATCGCACCGGAGAGGATCGGCTGTGCCCGAAGGAGGTAGTCACCGGGCGCCAACCCCTCCACAACGAAGCGACCGTCCTCGGCGGAGAACGCGCCCACTCCGCCTCGCAAGCTGCCTTCGTCGAGCCTGGAAGCGAACACGTAGACGTAACGTGCGGGCTCGCCGGCAAGAGTGAGTTCGCCCGCGATACTGCCGGGGGCCGGTGCCGTTCCCGGCGCTGGCCTCAGCAATGACGCACCCGCGATGTCGTCCTGACTGAGTTCGTTGGTTCGGCTCCACCCGTAGGACATCACGGGCGTTGGACCATAAACGCCAACAGGGTTCACGGCGCCCCAGTGCCGCCACTCGTCGTGGGACGCCGGATGATTGAGGCCGAGGCAATGGCCAAACTCATGGATCGCGGTTCGGAGACTGTCGTTGTCATCGGTCGCAAAACTGGCAGCGTGGCGCATCGGAAACCAGACATCGCACTCGGTGATCGCCCACGATCCGGAAACGTTGCGGCTCGCCCAGAGGAAAGCCTGGCTCGCCCGGCCTGTGCCGGGAGGATCATCAGGATCGTCGGGCCTGACGCTCATCGTGTTGCGTCCGTCCAACACAGCACCGGGAACCGCCCGAGCTCCGTTGACCTCCCAACGGATGTCCGCGCTCTCCACCGCCTCCCAGACCTCCAGCGCCTCGGCCATGAGGTCAACAACCTCCTGAACGCTACGGAACGGTGAATCGTGCGTCTCATGCCATATATCCCGATAGGGTTCCGTCCACGGCCCTTCCGCCACCATCCACTCGAGGGAATCGCCCCTGGGCCAGACCGAGGAGTCCCACCGGGCGGCCTCGGCCGCCGTCAGAACCTTCGGCCCATCGCCATAGTCAATGGTTGCGTTGTAGTCGTAGTTGGCGATACCCGAAAAAAAGGTGTAGCCGTAGGCGGCAACTGGGAGAACCCCGGCAGCAAGGGCAACCAACGCGGCGATCGCGCGCGTCTTTGCTGGCGGTTGCTCCGGACTCGTTCCCGCCTTGCCGCGGGCCATCCACGGCCGACCGGATCCAACCTGGGGCGCGGATTCAACGCCGTCCGCCCCGGCCAGCGGCATTCCTGTGTTCCACACTGTCACTCCTCCATCAGTCTCGTGTGTGGGCGCGGCAACTCGGAGCCGAGACAAACCGCGTCCCGTGGGGGCACTACACCCCCATGTGACGCTCCTTTTATCACACTGTTTACATCCGAGCGTCTGTCCAGAGCTGGATAGAGATGCCAAACAACGTATAGGGACTATCGGCGGGCGTTTGAATCGTCAAATTGACACTCATGACATTCGGTCGTACTGTGGCCGCACGATGATCTCCACCGCCGAAACGCGCTCGAAACCGACCTCCGTCCGGAGTGCCCTGATCGCAGCGGTAGCGCTCGTCTTTAGCGTCTCCGCGTTCGCCCAACACGGACACGCGCCGCCCGGCGAAGAATTCCGGAATCCCTACGCCTGGCCGTCGCTCGACAGCCTGGTGGAGCTGTCCGACACCATCGTGGCCGGCGAAGTCCTCGACATGCGCTCGTCGTGGTCCACGGACCGGCGCGAGATCTTCACCACCGTCACGCTGCGGCCGGACCGGCGCTTCAAGGGCGGTGGACGGAGCCTGGTCCGATTCCGCATTCCGGGAGGGACGGTTGGCGACACCCGTCTTACGGTCACGCACTCGCCGGTGTTCGCCGTCGGGGAGCACGCCCTGGTCTTTCTGGCCGGAGACAGCGGGCGGCTGCCCCGGGTGGTCGCCGGCGAGGCCGGGAAACGCCACATCCGGACCGGAGCGGACGGTGAACAGACGATCCTGCCGGGGTTCGCCACATCGGATGGCGGACCCGGTGGGACCACCGGACTCGGCACCCTCGACGACCTCGCGGCCGCCATGCCGCGGCTCCTCACGGCGGCGCGACCGCGGTAGCGGCCCCCCAGTCCACGTGGTAGGACCACCTCTGTCCTGTGGGCCGCCACCGGCCAGTCCCGCCGACCGTCTTTCCGGTCCTGGCTCTGGAGATCTCGGGATGGAGATGACCGTCCCGGCCGCCGAACCGATCCGCACTCGATGTGACGAGATGGTCTGCGCAGTGAACTGAGCGGCGTGGGGCTCATGGCTTTCCGTCTGAAGCCGCTGTCCTCTGCGGACGCATTCAGGAGAAGCGTGCGGGCGCTCATCGGAGTTGCGGTGCTCGGTCTCGGGTTCGCGACCTGCGGCAGTGGTACGCAAACGGCTCCGGCCCCTGCGCCGGCAACGTCGACGCCATCGCCGCCTGCGTCGCCGGGCCAGCCAACCGGAATTCGCATCGTGGAGGTTGGTGTCGACTTCCTCGTGTGGACCTGGAACCCCGTGGAAGCCGCGACCGGCTACGAGGCCCATGCGTTTCCGGCCGGCACCCCCCCGTCTGAACGGCCGCCGCTCCTCGTCACGTTGGAACCGACGTTCCGGGCGGACGGGCTGGAACCGGGCAGTGTGATGACGATTTTCGTGCGCGCCATCCGGGACACCGCGGGAGGGCGTGCGTTCGGCCCGTGGTCGGACCCGGGAACCGGAACAACCCTGACGTCTCCCTCGGCTCCTACGCTCGAGGCACGAAGTATGCGAGATCGTCCGGACGAGGTTCACGGACTACAGATTCACCCCATCTACGTCATCCCCAGCGACGGCCGGGACTGGGAAGTGGATCGAGACGGTCGTGTTGCGCGGTCGCTGCAGATTACGGTGGATTGGCTCACCGAGCGACTGGGCCGTCGCCTGCGCGTGGACACGTTCAACGGGGAACCCGACGTCACGTTCCTGCAACTGGACGTGACCAAGAGCCAGGTGGAGGACTCACCCGAGTCAACCGATCACATTTGGGACGCGATCCGGGAGAGCCGTGGATCATCCGAGAACAAGATCTATGCCGTGTACTACTCGGTCGAGGGGGGAAGCGATCTGTACTTCGCCGGGTTCACACTGGAAGGCGTCGCCGGGCTCGGGGCGCGGGGCCCTGCTCTGGTCGTGATGACGGATGCTCTCGAACTTGGCAACGGGTTGGGGTGGTATGAGGCCGTAATGGCACACGAACTGTTCCATGCCATGGGCGCGGTCCAAGGCTGCGCCCCCAATCACATCGTTGGAAAACACGTGGACGACGACCCCTATGACCTCATGTATGCGGGCGACGAACGTCGTTTGGGCTGGGATCCGGAAGTCAACCGCGCACACGCGGTCGACTCGGGCAACGATGACTACTACGGGCATCGTATTCCCGGCTGCGTGGACACCGAGGACAGTCCTCTCTGGATAGATCCTCCCGGCGGCCTGCCGGCGGCGCTGCGGCCCCAAGTGCGGGTACTTCCGTCGGCACTGCGGCCTATTCGCTGCTGGCGGCACTGATCGTGACGGAGGGCGAGAACTCGACGGGATGAAGGATGCCGCCAACTGGACGGTTCCCATTCTCCGTCTCAATGGTTGCCTGCAACGCGGGATTCGTCCGACCGGCGCCAGAGTCGTGCAACGTTCCGTGCTCACGGTGGCCGGGATCGCTGTTTTGTTGGCGTGCGGCGGTGAGCCGGACGTAACAGCGCCCTTGGTCCCGCGGACGCCACGGTCGACGTCCGACACGGCGCCGGCGCCGTCCATCGCGCCGCAGCAAGTGGAGGTCACGGGACTGATACTCGTAGCACGGCTCGGTGGCAGGGTCCATGACATCCGAATGCGGTTGGGCGAAGTGACGACGCTCTGGGCCCGGGCCTACTTCAGTGACGGCTCCGTGGAAACCGTTCTGGCGGACTGGGACGTATCCAACCCGGCGGTGCTCAAGGTGATTCAGGAGCCATACGACCACAACCCGGTGAGCCTCGAACCGCGCGTGGAAGGAACCACTACGGTCACCGTCACCTACGGGGGACTCACCCGTGCTTTCAAACTCACGGTAAAGGGTTCGCTATCTGACGTGATCTCACGTCGGTCGCTGGAAGATCGTCGCGATGACGTGGAAGGACCTCAGGTCCACGCCGTATACGCGATCGTCGCGGACGGTGTGGACGAAGAGCTGGACCGAAACGGGCGGATCGCCAATTCCGTGAGTGCCGCAGTGGACTGGATCGCTTCGCAGACCGGCCGAAGGCTTCGGGTGGACACCTATCGCGGCGAGCCCGATGTGACGTTCTTGCGGCTACGGAGAAGCCAAGCGTCCCTGTGGTCACAACGCGACTCCATCGTATCGGTGCTCGATGACGCTATCCGGACGAGCCCGCTCGCGTCGGCGGAGAACGCCGAAGACAAGGTGTATGCAGTGTACTACAGCGGCCCCACCGGAGTCGCCGTGGAAGAGGGCCCGCTCCAGGTCGCCGGCAGCGCGATTCCCGGCAGGCTGGCGGCTGTTTACCTGTGGGGCGCACACAATCTCGGCGAACCGAGTGGAGGCGTCCTGGGCGACCGCAACTACCATGAGGTCGGGTTCCACGAGATCGTGCTGGCGCACGAGCTCTTCCACGTGATGGAGGCCGTGGATGCGTGCGCTCCGAATGCGGACGGACCCCATGTGGACGACGACCGGAGTGACTTGATGTATGTCGGCGTCCAGAGCGTGCGCGACCGGATGGCGGTCATCGACCGGAACCGCGACGACTACTACGGCCACGACATTCCGGGTTGTACGGACGCAGAAGACAGCGCGCTGTGGGATGACGGTCCTGGCCGTATGTCGGCGGCGCTGCGGCTTGCCCCGCGCATCCTCCCTTCGGCCCGTCTTCCGTTCGTATGCGGGGTTCGCTGAGCGTCTTTGATTCGGGACGCAAACGGGCCGGCAACTGCAAACGTAGGCGCGTCTTCCCGCGGCGTTTTCTTCACGGCCTTCAAGAACTCGACGACCCCGGCTTCGTGTAATCGAACCGCTCGGCGGACCCCCACCGGACGCCTAGCGAGGCGACCTCGCGCGCGCACCACCAAGCCCCGCGAGCAAGACCCCGAACCGCGTCGGATCCTTGGCGTTCTGATGCATCAGAGCGGGATCCCCTGTTCGACAGCGTACCTCGCCGTACGTGAACAGCAATACGGTTACAGAGGGCATGGCGCATCGTTTCCAGCAGGTGGTACCGTCCCGGCCATGAGCCGAATTACACTCCTTACGCTCAGTGTCATGATCGCGGCGGCCGGCTCCGCCGCCGGTGAAGACGATGCCCGTGGGAGATCCCGCGCTTTCGCCCTCTTCGGCGGATCCATGACCACGATGACCAGGGATGGCGGCGACGAAGCCTTCTCCGTCAACTTCCGGAGGGGCCTCAACGGCGCGGCGGGTTTGGAGCACCCGGTGACGGACGACATCGCCGTTCAACTTCGGGTGAGCTACAACCAGAACGGGGCCGCTCTCACCTCCAGCCAGATGGACACGGACATATTCTGGGAGTTCGACTACTTCGAGTTCAGCGCGCTGACGCAGATTGGCAACGGGCTGTTCCACGGTCTCGTGGGAGCGAGCATGGGGGTTGCCTGGGGCTGCTCGATCAGCACTCGGCATCCGGGCTACGACGAGACGACGGACTGCATGGGGTCGGAAGCCGGAGACATTGGAACGCTGGACTTCGGGCTCCATGCGGGGATCGGAACTCCGGAGTGGAACCGCATGTTCGTCAACGTGATCTATACGGAAGGGCTGCAGAACACCGTGAATCCGGGAGTTCCCGGCCGGAACCGCTCGATCCGGTTCCTGCTCGGAATCTACGTCAACTGAGGGGCGACGCGGACCGGAAATGAGAAGACGCCCGGTCGCGGCATCCGGATCCGTCCGCCGGCGACAGATAAGCCTGGGCGACTCCTGCCGATGAGCTGAACGCCCCGTGTCTCTTCGTGACCCGGCCCTCTTGCTCGCACTGCTGCTCGGCGGCGGCGCCGTGTTCCCGGGCTGTGGGGGCGAAGAGGTTCCCGCTCTGACAGCACCAGAGTCGCCGCCGGTCCCGGCCCCAACCGCGCCCTCGCCGACGCTGACGGCGCCGGAGGACCTCCGGGTCACCAGCCAGGGCTCGGACTACATCGAGTGGTCCTGGAACGCGGTCGCGGGCGCTCTCGCGTACCACGCACAGTTCAGTACAGACGACACGTTCACGACCGCCGACGCGACCTACCTGATCATCGCCCCGAAGACGTCCTACCGGGTCGAGGAGTTGTCCGACGGCACGACCGGGCATTTCCGGGTTCGAGCCGCCGGCGCGGTCTCGCTGACGAGCCTGCAGTTGAGCGAGTGGAGCGAGGCGGTGATGGGCGCCACCACAGCCCCAGCAGTCGCACCGCTTGGCACTCCGCAGAATCTCCGTGCGACGGACCCGCGTGAAGATTCCGTCACCCTGCGGTGGGACCCTGTGAGCGGCGCCGGCTCCTACGAGGTGCAGCAGCGCGAACCGGATGGCCACAACGAATGGCGTAACGCCGACTGTGAAGGCGTGGAGCCGGGCAATCTGGTCGAAGGCGAGGAATGCGTCGCCGGCGGACTCGAGGCGGGCACGGATTACGACTTCCGAGTCCGGGCGGTCCCTACCGACACGGACCAGCACCGGGAGAGCGCGTGGAGCGCCGCTCAGGAAGCCCAGACGGCGGAGACGGGCGCGCAGCCGACCGAGCCGACGACCGGCGCGATGGGGAATCTCAACGTGCGATGGACGAGTGACGCCGAAGGCATCATGTGGACTTGGGATCGTTTGCCCGGCGCGACCTACGACTACGCCATCGTCACGGACAGCGACCTCCGTCGCCGCGGTTCATCGAACCCCTGCGCCGACGCGATCTACGAGCAGTTGGACGTGGCGGACACGCACGCGGAGAGCGCCGCCGATCCGGTAGCGCTGCTCTGCGTCCGGACGAGCAATCCGGACGACGACTCGGAGAACCTGTCGTTCGCCTGGGCCGTGACTCCCCCCTTCCCTCCGGCAGCCCCCGACCCCGCCGCGGTCTCGCCGCCCTGGGATTCCGCCGAGGCGACCCGGGCGCTCACCTGGACGGGGATCAACGTGGAAGGCGGTTTCGGGTACGAGATGAATGTAGTCGCCGATCCACAAAGCCGGAACAACGTCACCCCGGATCGGCCGACCAGCGAAGCGCTCCAGCGCGTCTGCAGCGCCGGGCAGTTCCACGAAAGCGGCGACACCGACGTACCGCTGACCGATCTGGAGACTACCCTCACTCGCCTGGAGCCCTACACGGGGTATCTGCTGTGCCTCCGGATGAAGAACGTCGCCGGCGCCACGGATTGGGTTGTTCCGGAGGGCAACGCGGAGCATCAGACGGCCCCCGGTAGGCCCTCCCCACCGATAAGGAACATCGACCGTTCGGAGGATGACCGGGACGCCGACAACGAGAAGATCGTCTGGGATATCGAGACCCGAGGAAACGTCCACGTACCGAGGGAGCCCGGTGACTTCATCCTGCGGGTGATCCAGCATCCCGACAGGATCGACGACGACGGCGACACCTTTCACGACGACCCGGCGCCGCGGCCCCGTGCGGAGGACTGTGGCAGGAGCGCCTTCCAGTCGGGCGACTACACCAATCCCCAGATCACCCCGGCGCTTACCGGCCAGGGGTTCAGCGCAACGCTTCCGGTTCCCCGCCCCACAGGAGAATTACCCGTCGCATCCGGAAGCAGTGAGGTCATTCCGGTCATCGTCTCGCTATGCGTCCAGGCGAGGTACGCAACCGGCGGGGGCGAACTCCTGGGGCCGTGGGCCATCAGTGCCGCGGAAACCGTGGAGCAGCAGCGGACACAGTCGCAATAGGGCCTCCGGCGAGGTCGGTCCCCCTTCCTCGAGAGCTGGGCAGGAACGCCCTTACACGTCACCCAACTACGCCGCGAACCCAAGGGTTCAAACGTCGGCGGTACCCCTGGCCCTCAGGCTCCGGCCCTACGACAATGGCACCCGAAGGCGACTCATCACGACCGCGCGGGTAGCTGCGGTTCGGAGTTCAAACACCCTGGCGCGGGGGGGCCCGCCGCGCCCCCCCCCGGCCGCGAGACTAAGAGGTTAAATGCGGAGCGTCAGGCCCACGAACCGGGCCGGCCGGCGGAGGGGGGGGGGGGCG
>VYDD01000352.1:8402-29495 GCA_009843625.1 Gammaproteobacteria bacterium
CCCCCCCGCCCCCACCCCCCCCGGGGGGGTGTTGGGGGGGCTGGTAAAAACACCCCCGGCCCCCCCCGGCCGGGCGGGGCCCGCGCCAGCCGATTTCAAACTCTCTTTACTGGCGACCCTCTCGACAACAACCTCGGCCGCCCGTCAATTCGGCGTACTGGCGGTGCTGGTTCCCCCGGTGGCGCCCAGCAAACGTGCTCCGGCGTGGGTCTGGTATTGCCGGATGTTCAGGGTGATCGTTGTGCCGCCCGCGATGCTGGAGGGGGCGGTGAATACGTAGGGCGAGGCAGCGCGGCCAATACTCGCGCCAACAGTTCTGGTACCGAGCACCGTGGTGCCATCCAGGAACTCCAGTGTGTAACCGGTTGCCCCGGACATCGCATCCCACGACCAACTGGTCTGACGCGCACCAGTGCCAGTTGTGCCGGCTACACCCGTCACGGCAATAGGTATACCGGCGGCGAACACTCTCGGACTGCTGATGCTCCAGGGACCGTGGTCGTCGGCGCCGTCGCTCGGGTCGGCGCGGACGCAGGCGTAGATGTAGTACGCGCCCGGCGTGCTACCGACGGCGGTATCGCTGACGATGTCGCCCTCCAATTGGATCTCGAATCCGTCGCCGAAGTTCCTTGCGGCAAGGGTGGAAGGAGAAGCACCAATGTCAGTACCACTTTCGCACGTCGTTTGAATCGCTGAGCCGCTGATGCTCCCCCCCGTACTCCTGCGGAGGACCTTGTATACGTGCCCACCCCGTGTTGTTGTTGGTGCGGTTCCATTCAGAGGCGTACCAGTCTTGTGGCTGACCGACCAGACCATCCGGTTGACGTCGTGGCCACCATAGGCCTCAGTCGTAACCTCACTCTCGCCGGAGTCGTAGGCC
The DNA here is from genome assembly GCA_009843625.1 of Gammaproteobacteria bacterium. Taxonomy (GTDB): domain Bacteria; phylum Gemmatimonadota; class Gemmatimonadetes; order Longimicrobiales; family Gaopeijiaceae; genus BD2-11. The sequence goes on from VYDD01000352.1 coordinate 9,283, forward strand.
GGCGCGCTGGGAGCTGCCGGTCGTGACGCAGCAGTCGCTCCCGCGTAGGTCGGAGGGCCACTGGCTGCGGCGCCTCCTACGAACGCCCAATCCGAGGCACCGAGTTCGTTCTCGGCTCGGATACACAGCCGGTAGTTCGTATAGGGAGCAACCGACTGCAGTCGGTGCGAGACCCGGAAGTCATGGGTGTTGACCTCCCGCGGAGACGGCACGTTCTGAGCGCCCGTGCAATCCGCGACATCGTCGGGAGCGTCACTATCCCGACTGGTGGACAGCAGCCCCAACGCGTAGGTGAATCCCGCATCAACGTCGTACTGCCAGTTGATCGACGTCGTCGCGCGGGTTACGGCGTTCTCCCTGTTTATTGGATTGGTGCCATCGCCAACCGGAGAAGACGGCAACGTCGTCGCCCATGACAGGGACACGTCGCTGAACTGACGGATTCCGCGGCTGTCTTCCCAGGTCCGGACGACACAGAGTCCCCGCACTTCTCCAGCATTTCCCGGGGCGCTTCCGTCAGCCGCGGACCCCACGGGTCTCACGGTGGCCGATATGTCCGAGTCGAGATTGAACCAATCTCCGTAGTTGGCCGCCGTGTCAGTAACCGTGTCGGTCGCGGTGACGTTTCGGTCGAGGCTTGGACACTCGCGTTCCCCGAGTGGACGAGCCGTGCCATCGGCGTTGATCGGACTGAGCAGCGCCACGTAGTGGTCCACCAGCGGCTGCAGGGCGCGATCCTCCACCGGATCCCAGCGCCAGGTGATTGCGTAGGCATCGGTGGCCGTTGATGTATCCCACTCAGACGACCACCGCAGATTCAGCCCGCCGTCCTCGATCATGACTGCCGGACGCCCGGTGGTGTTGGCGGTTACGGCGGAAGAGTATTGACTCGGAGCCGAATCGGTGTCCGCCGAGTCGGGAACGGCCCGCACGCGGAAGCCGTACGCCGTTCCACTGTCCAACCCACTGGCGACGCACTCGGTGGCGGTCACTCGATTGCCCGCGCCGCCGCAACTGGCGCTGGACCAGGAAGCGTCCCCGGCCGCCTGCTGCTGCACGTCGTAGGCCTCCGCGTCAGTCACTGAGTTCCACGCTACGGTGATGGAGGTGTCCCGCCGGGTTGTAGTCCGCACGTTGCCCGGCACAGACAGGGGAGTTGTGGTCGGGGTCGGCGTCGGGGCCGCGGGGGCAGTCCCGCTGACGGCTTCGCTCCAGTCGCTGAACTGCAAGCTCGCGAAATCCGTCAGCGAAGTACCGACGCCTGAGCGGACCCGGAAATACCCGGATGTCGCGTTGACGCGTTGAGAGGTTTTGGGCGCGGCGATCAGGAAACTTGTATCGGCGTCGGTGAATGTGGCGTCCGTGCTGAATTGTCCCTGGTAGCCGAGCACGCCCTCGACGGCATCCCATGTCCACTCGATGTAGCCCTCACCCGGTGATGCGCGCAGACCCGTAGGGGTCGCCGGACCGGCTGGCTCAGGAGCCGGCTCCGGGGCCGGTGCCGGCGGCGGCGGCGCCGGTGGCGGCGTCGGGGTGGTCGGAGCCGGCACCTCTTCCTCCCCGCAGGCCGAAATCATCATGCCGGCACCGAGCAGCAGCGCAAGCAAGAGAGCCCACCCGCGAACGGGTGAGGAATTGCCAGTGAACGACTTCATACCACCTACCTCCCGGTGCGGTGTCCGACCGTTCCTTCACATTCTCACTCCCTGTCCTTGTCCCATGGCTTAGGTTTGTCATTGGTTTGTGATGCCAGCGCGTTTCCCGTCGGACCTCCGGTTTCGGGCTCATGGCTGCCCGATATCTGATAACCATCTAACATTGAAAACGGCGCCACCCACACCATGACCCGCCGCCCCTACCGCCTCTCCGCACGCTTCGTCGCCGCCGTCCGGGAGCCGGGTCGCTACGGCGACGGACGCGGGTCGGGAGGACTCTCGCTGCTGGTCAAGCGCACCGCCCGGGGCGACCTCGCCAAGTCCTGGGCGCAGCGGATCCAGGTGGACGGGCGCGCCAGGAATCTCGGCTTGGGCGTCTGGCCCCACGTCAGCCTGGCCGACGCGCGCCAGAAGTGCGTCCTCAACCTCGTGGCCCGCAGCCGGGGGGAACTGGTGACGGGTCGCGAGCGGACCGTGCCCACCTTCGCGGAAGCGGCCGAGACGGTAATCGCCATCCATGCGACGGGCTGGAAGCACGGCGGCCGGTCCGAGATGGACTGGCGGTGGACGCTCGACAACTACGCAATGCCGAAGCTCGGCCAGAGGCCGGTGGACCGGATCAGCACCGCGGACGTGATGGCGGTCCTGCTTCCCATCTGGAACGAGAAGCGGGTCACGGCGCGGAAGGTGCGGCAGCGCATCGGAGCCGTGATGCGCTGGGCGGTGGCCCAGGGCTACCGGGAAGACAACCCGGCGGGCGACGCCATCGGCGCGGCGCTGCCGAAGAAAGGAGTCCGGCCGCGGCATCTCGCGGCGCTCCCCTACGGGAACGTCGCCGGGGCCATCGCCACTGTGCGCGGATCGGGAGCCGACCCCGCGACCGTGCTGGCGTTCGAGTTCCTGGTGCTGACCGCCTGCCGGAGCGGCGAGGTGCGCGGCGCGCGGTGGAAGGAGATGGACCTCGAGGGGCGCGAGTGGCGGATCCCTGCAAATCGGATGAAGACGGGTCGGGAGCACCGGGTCCCGCTGTCCACGCGGGCGCTGGCGGTGCTCGGCGAGGCGAAGGCGCTGGCGGGCCGCTCGGGGCTCGTCTTTCCTTCGGCGACGGGCCGAAAGCACTCGCGGGCCGCGCTATCGAACCTGGTCCGGCAACTGGGAATCGGAGCCGTGCCCCACGGGTTCCGGTCGAGCTTCCGCGACTGGGCGGCGGAGTGCACGGACGCGCCGCGCGAGGTATGCGAGTTGGCGCTCGCGCACGTGAACACGAACGCCGTCGAGGCGGCCTACCGCCGCAGCGACCTGTTCGAGCGGCGGCGCGAACTCATGGAGGCGTGGGCAGTGTTCCTGACCGGATCGGCCGTTTCGTGACCTTCCGTCACGCTCCGGGATCGTGTGAACTGCATGTTGGATCTCGCAGACGATCCACCCGCCGTGGTGAAGGCTGATCTCCTCACCCGGACGATGGCATGGGCCAGCCTCGAAGGCCGGGTCCGGCCGCCGGGCCGCCGCATTCGAACATTCGATTTCAGCCGCGCAATTCCTCTCCAAGTACGCATACAATGGGGGCGCTGCGGGAGAAGGAGGCCTTGGGCTGCGCCTCTCCGAACTCGCCGCCGATTGCTCGCGTTGCGGTAGCAGTCGGCCCCCAAAGTGTGTTACGCTGCCGAAAGACTTATGTCCGAAGGTTCAAGCATTACTTGATCTTCTCAACACCGCACCGGGAGGTAGGTGGTATGAAGTCGTTCACTGGCAAGTTCTCGTCCGTTCGCGGGTGGGCTCTTTTGCTTGCGCTGCTGCTCGGCGCCGGCATGATGATTTCGGCCTGCGGGGACGAAGAGGTGCCGGCTCCCACGACCCCGACGCCGCCTCCGGCTCCGCCACCGGCGCCAGCGCCCGAGCCGGAGCCCGAGCCGGAGCCGACCGGTCCGGCGACGCCCGAAAACCTACGGGTGACGGCGACGACCTCCACCTCCATCACCTGGACGTGGGACGCGGTCGAGGATGTGGTCGGTTACGAGGGCCAGTTCAGCACGGATTCCGCCTTCACCAACGTCAGTAGTCCATTCGTGATCCTCGCTCCCGCCACCTCTCAAACGGTTGCCAACCTGCCAGGGAACACGCGCGGGTATTTTCGGGTCCGGTCTTCGGCCGCCGACCTGACCTTCAGCGAGTGGACCGAAGGAGTCTCAGGGACTACCGACGCTCCGCCGGCCGCGACCGCGCTCGCTGCTCCGGGCGGTTTGAGCGCCGGAAACGCGCAGGACGACTCGATCACGCTGAGCTGGAACGAGGTTGACGACGCGGAGAGCTACGAGGTCGAACAGCGCGTGGATGGCGCCGGCGGGAGCTGGGGTAACGCCGATTGTGGCGGCACCGGCAGCAACGAGGTTGACGACACGTCCTGCGTCGCGGAAGGACTGGACGAAGGAACCAGCTATGAGTTCCGGGTTCGCGGGATTCCCGCGGGCGACGACGACGCGCATGTCGCCAGCGCGTGGGCGCAGACGGACGGCACCACGACCGGTAGGCAGCAGACCACCACCTCGGGCGGGATGGGCGACCTGAACGTGACCTGGGAGAGCGACGACACGGACAGCATCACCTTCAGTTGGGAGCCGATGTCCGGCGTCGAGTACGAGTGGAAGATGCTGACGACCTTCAACGATGACGCCGACCCGTGCGAGGACGAGACCTTCGACACGGGCATGGGAGCCCAGTTCACCCATGAAGTCAGCGGTCTTGGCGCTACGGGCGGCCAAATCCGGGGTCTGTGCGTGCGGATCAAAGACGACGACCTCAACGACGACGAGAAGGCCACTTCCTTCGCTTGGGGTGTATCCCTGCCGGAGGAGCCGACGGTGGGCTCGGTCACGATCGAAGATGCGGTCGCGGAGGCGCTCAACTGGACCGGAATCAACGTGAAGGACGGCTTCGAGTGGGAGCTCCGCCTGGTCTCGGACAGGGGACGGGGGGATGGCGAGCTTTCCGGCGCGCCCGACAAGGACCTCCAGACCGCGTGCGGCGCGGGAACCTTCGTGGACCAGGGCGAAGCCGACCTGGATCTCGCATTCAACTACACCTGGGACGGGTCCATCGACACCTTCTCTGGGTACGCGCTCTGCCTCCGCTACGCGAACACGGCGGGCTCGACGGAGTGGGCGGTGCCGCTGGACGCCTCGAACCTCGACGAGATCTACACCCCGCCGGCCCGTCCGCCGTCTCCGTCGTATCTGTCCTCCCGGTCCACCACCTCGGCGGACGGAAACAACCGGACGCTGGTGTGGACCGTCAACGTGCGGGACCTGAACAACGTGCCGCGCGAAGCGACCGGCTTCGAGGCGAAGACGATCCACTATCCGGTGCGCTACGACCACGACGGCGATGGCGCCACCAACATGGTTTCGACTCCGGCGCCGAACTCCTGCGTCGACGGCGACATCACCGACGGCCCGTCGAATCTTGAGTCGGGCGGAACCAACCCGTGGACTCCGACGGCGGCACCCGACGCCAACGATCTGGTCGGGATCTCCGTAACCTCGACGAGCTTCACGATTCCCGCCAACGACGCCCAGAATCTGGGCGTGCGCCTCTGCGTGCGCGCGACTCAGGATTCGGCCGGCAACGCCCTGAACGGCCCGTGGGTTCTGGGCGGGGCCGTCTCGATCCCGAAGAAGAGCGAATAACGGATTCGGCTCTTCTGAACCTGGCGGGGGCGGCTTCGGCCGCCCCCGCTTTTTGTTGTACGCCGGGCACCGCAACGCGGGTCGCCACCGGCTATCCGTCCGGTCACAACCCATGTCCTGAATGCCCTCTTCCTGGTCCTTGACGCTCGGTTTTTTCTGGCTCGTGGCGTATCTCCTTTGTTACTGCGACACTGGGCGCCGGTCTCGTGGTCGCGATTGCGGGCACGACGAGACGACACGGGCGTCGCCGCGGCCCGAGCGGACTCCGTTCATGGTGGAGTTCTCGGTCGGCGAGCACGCCGGCTCGCCCTACCCGATGGGCCCGGATGACGAGACCGACGAGATGACGGCCATGGCCAGCGTCAACACGGAGATCCCGGTCGCGGTGAACACGGGCGACCGAGCCCCGGGCAGAATCAACGCGTTCGCGAGTTGCACTGTGAACTAGCTGCGTCGCTGATCCAACGGGAACCCCGGGACGATCAGGCCCCGGGGTTCTTCGTTGTACGCGCAGTACCGGGTGGCGCACCAGCCTGGTCCGGACATCCGGCACGCGAGACCCTGTTGGCCGTATGAGTGCGAACTCCGTCCGGGGTCGTGCCTTGCGGACTCGCCTCCTTGTGTGCCTGGTTCCCCGCATCGACCCCCACGGGTCTCGGAGGGCCACGAACAGCGACGTGAAGCCGTGCTGGAGGAGCTGTTTCTGTTGCGCACTGACGAACCAAGGGACTCTGTAGACGACATAAACCCGATACCTGTCAACTGTAAGTGACAATCCTGTACACTGCTCGCCCGTACGCGCGACGAGATGCTCACCCCTGAGCGAACCGCTCACCTCCCACAAGAGCTACGACGACTCGGACGTCTTCCTCCTGCAAGAGGACATCGATGCGTGGGGCCGCATGTTCCCGCACCCCGACCATCCGGGATGGGCCAAGGCGGACCTGGGCCCCCTCGTGATTCACAAGTCCGCCCGTCTGCCGCATGACGGACTCGCTGGTCTTCCGTTCTGACCGCCCCTGGCCCAACACCCGGCTCAAGACCGGCGCGGTCGTTGGCCACGCAACGTCGACCTCGGTCCGCCTCTGGCTACGCACCGCCCGGCCGGGCAACTTTGCGCTGCTGCTCTACGGGTGGGGCGAAGGCACTGCGTCGGCGGCAGGAAGGCGAGCGCTCCGCGCGGCGCTTGCGGAGGTCCCGCTGCCCCTGGAGGAAGCCCTGCGGAGGGCCGCCGCCCTTCGCCACATCGAGTTCTCGATCCCGGACTACGAGGCGGACACCATCCAGATCCTCGACCTCGAGGATCTCGAACCGGACACCTGGTACGGATACGCGGTCCATTCGCAGGACGACGAGCGGGTCCTTTTCGGCCACAACCGGTTGCGCCGGTTCCGCACGCCGCCGGCGGAGGCGGAGCGGCGGCCGTTCCAGTTCGCGCTCTTCTCCTGCCACATGCCCTACCGCGTGAGCGGCCTGTTCAGAAAGCGCACCGACCTCGCCAATCTCGACATGTGGGATTTCATCGGAGCGAGCCTGCGGCGTCACGAAGACAGCCTGGACCTCGTCATCGCGGGCGGCGACCAGTGCTACACCGACGGCGTTCCTACCCTCGACATCTGGAAGAAGCTGAACGGGTCCATGCGCCGGGAGTCCGGGCAACTGCTGCCGGACGAGGAGTCCATGCTGAGCTGGTACCGGGACATCTACCGCGGCTATTGGGGCTTCGAGGGCGTCCGGCGGGTGTTCGACGGCTTCCCCACCTACATGATGTGGGACGACCACGAGATCGGAGACGGCTGGGGCTCGCACTGGCTCGAGGACGGGGGCCCCGACGACGGGCTCGCACGGATGTTCCCGGACCTCGAGGACCACGGCCTCACCCGCGACGACGGCCGCGAACTGGCGCGCCGTATGTTCCGGGCCGCCAGCCGCGCCTACCGCGAGTACCAGCACAGCCACAACCCCGAGACCCCCGACGGTGTCTGGGACTACTCCTTCCGGCGGGGCGGGGCGGCGTTCTACGTGCTGGACGGACGCGGGCAGCGGAACATCGAGCGCGACAGCCACCGCATCCTCGGCAGGGAGCAGTTCGACCGCTTCGCGGGATGGGTGGCGGAACTCGATCCGGACGATACGCCGTTCCTGTTCGTGGTCTCGGCGGTCCCGGTGCTCCACGCCAGGTCCGCGCTGGTCGGCGCCGATCAGCGGATGCTGTTGCGGGAGGCCGGGCTCGGCGATGACCTTCGGGATTCCTGGGAGCACGGACTGCACGACGAGGAGCGCGCCGCGCTGATGCGGGTGCTGTTCGGCGCCGCGGCGCGCGGCATCCGCGTCTCGATCCTGAGCGGGGACGTCCACGTCTCCGCAGCATTCGCCATTCACGATGGCGACGGCAACACCGTCTGGCAGCTCACGTCGAGCGCCATCACCTACAACATTCCGCGGCCGCTGTCGTGGATCCTTCGTCTCGGGGCGGCGGACGAAGGGGTGACCGAGGAGGGATACCGGTTCGAGCGTTTCGCGCTCTACGCCGACAGTTCCTACGCGCTGATCAGCGTCCATCCCGAGGACGGCGAAGCCTGGTTCCGGCTCTACGGCGAGCAGAAGGTGGAACCGCCTCCGGACGCGACCGGACAACGGACGGTCCCGCTGAGCCACTCGGTCGCCCGGATTCGGCTGTTCTGATGAACCTCGCCCCGAGGATGACCACTGGACATTGGGCTCGCACCGAAGGTGCCGGCTCCGCGAAGGAGCAACGGCGCTTCCTCTACGTCCTCGTGGTCCTGTGGGCGTTTGGCATCACGGCCTGTGCCGGACGAAGCGAACCGCCTCCGGACCCGATCGATGGTTCTCAACAGCCGGCCGATCCGAGTCCAGCGCCCGAACCGCCGCTCGGTCCGGCTCCCGATCCCGAACCGCCACCCGATCCGGGGCCCAAACCGCCACCCGATCCGGGTCCCGGCCCCGAACCCGAGTGCATGTCGAACGCCAACGTAAGGGAACTGGTCGCATCGGGCGAGCAGAATGCCGCCATCATCGCGCGGCTGACGACGTCGGAAACGTGTTTCGACGTCTCGCCCGCCGGAATGATCGAGCTTCGGAACGCAGGCGTGAGTCCGGCGGTGATCGCCGCGATGGTCAAGGCCGTTCAGCGGGAGGAGCACTGATCGCCATGGCGTCCGATCGCCCGGCATCCGCCGCCGATGCGAAGAGCGGCGAGACGCCGGGGACGGAGCCGCACGGCGCGCTGTCGCTGCTTCAGCGCCTCCTGTCGCAGCCGGCCGCCCGCTGGAAGTCCGGCGCGGCCGCCCTTGCCGCGATTGTCGCGGCCGCAATCGGGACCATGAACCAGATGGAGTCGTGCGCCGCCGCCCGCATCGAAGACGCGCAACGCCAGGTGCGGGAGGCGGGCGAAGTCCCCCCGGAAGAACGGGCGATGCTGCCGCTGCGCACCGCCGTCGAGCGCCTTCACAACAGCGGCGCATCGCTGCCGAACGACCTGCGGAACTTCCAGCTCGCCGGGGCCCGACTCGAAGGGGTGAACCTCGTAGGCGTACATGCGTCCCGCATTCGCCTCGGCGAAGCGGTCCTGGTGGACGCGAACTTCAGCGACGCGACCCTGAGACACTCGGACTTCCGGGGCGCGAACCTCGGGGGGGCCGATTTCTCCCGCGCCGACGTTTACGGCTCGGACTTCCAGGAAGCCGAGTTCCGGAGCCGCGGGGCCGGACCGGCGACGCTGCCGTTCGGCATGGCGTGCGCCGATTTGTCGGACCTCGATCTTTCGCGTCTCGACGTTTCGGAGCGGATCTTCATCTTCGGTTCGGTGGCGGGTGCGCGTTTCGATGGCGCCGACCTCGGAGGAACGAGCTTCATGTATACCGACGTCACCGGTGCGGACTTCTCAGAAGCGACGGGCATCGGCGAGGCCTTTCAGTTCGCCGATGCGTGCGTTCGGGCGTCCCGGCTCCCTTCGCTGCCCGACGGCGTCGCCTGGAACGGCAAGAGCTGCAACCAGTTCGAGTCACAGCGGCGAACCGAGTGCCCTGTCCGATAGGACACGTTCGCCGCCAAGCGGTGGATGTGGCTGGCCCTCGCGTGACGGGCGAGGACATTTCGCGCGCTTCGCTGCGCGTTCCCGGAAACAGGGAGTGGGCACGGTGATCAACCAACCACAATGGGCGTTTCTGGACAGCGGGACGCAACTTCCGGTCGAAAACGGCCGGCACCTCTACGAATTGGGCACCCGGCGGGCGGCCAGTGGAGAGAGCAACGACGTCGGCGCCCGCGCCAAGCGGGTCCTCACCCGGGTCGTCCAGGTCCCGCTGCCTGCCTACCTGGCCGAGGTTCCGGCGGCAGCCAGCGAGGCTAAACGGGTGATCCTGGACGGCGAGGGAGCGATGCTTCTGCAGCCGGACTACCGCTGGGACGGCGCCTCCGGACTCACCATCGACACGGTGAGCGCTCGCCGCGCCGCCCTGGCGCACGATGCCTGCTACACCCTGCTCCGGCAGCGGAGACTCGGCCCCTCGGGAGAGACCGAGCGGAAGCTCGCCGACCTCTGGCTGTGGGACCTCCTCCTCGAGGACGGCATGTGGCGATTCCGGGCGGCGTACTGGCACTGGGCGGTCTGCCGCTTCGGCGCGTCCGCGGCAGGGATGTAGCGCGGGCCGGATCTCCCGGCCGGTGAGCGGCCGGGCGCGTGAGGTGAAGCAAGTGGGCCGTTCCCGCTCAGCCGGGCGAAGGGCGACGCGAACGGACGCATTGTCAGGGCGGAGCATCGGGTTCTGGAGGTGGTCTTGCCGGCTCGGACGGAGGAGCCTCGAAGAAGGCCGCGATTTCCCGGGCGCGGCGAACGAAGACGCGCTCGGCGTGGTCGACGAGTTCCTGACCGGCCTTGGGGTCGTCGAACCGGATCACGTCGTCGGACTCGAAGTCGAGACGGAGGATCCGGCGTGGCTTGGCGGGGTCTTCCCCGAGAACGCGGCAGAGCGTCTCGTGGGTCGCGGTGGACTGGGTGGCCAGGCTGAACTCGACGAGCCGTTCGCGCCGCCATCCGGTGGCGAGGCCCCAGCCCGTCCATCGGTCCCGGAGACGGCCGAAACCGCGTTCGGGATCCGCGCCGTAGTAGCGCCGGCTCCGTCCCGTTCCGATCGAGACGATGCGAAGGGAGTCGGCGGGGACCTGGAAGCGCAACTGCGCCTCGGCAAAGGCGGTCAGCGCCGGATTGTTGGCCCAGAGCCCACCGTCCGCGAGTGGGTTTCCTCCGCGCGGAGTCCACGGGTCGAACCAGGTCGGTGGCGCGCACGAAGCCAGCACCGCGTCGCGCAGGCGGTGCGGCGAGGCCGGCAGCACCCGGGCGCCGAGACCGGCGGACCGAAGCACCGAGGGGCGCCCGGCGGCGATGTCGGCGACGGGAATGAGGAGCGGAACCGGGAACTCCGCGAGCCCGACGTCCGGCAGGACCTCGCCGAGTCGCGCCCTCAGCACTCCTGCATCGTGGCGGCTGGCGAAAAGCCCGGACGGTCCCGACCGCAGGCGGCGGCGGAAGACGGCCGGCCCGTGCTGCCGGTAAAAACCCACCAGGGACGCGACCGGCACTCCGGCGGCAAGGCCGGCGGCGACGATGGCCCCGCTGCTGGTACCCGCGAAGAGACCGAAGCGGCCGGTCCAGTCGACTTTCCAACGGTCCTCGATGCGCCGCAGCAGATCCGCTGCAAAGAGCCCGCGGAAACCACCTCCGTCGACGGCGAGAATGAACAACCGCCGTTCCGGCATCGCCATACGACAGCATCATTTCACATCGTCGTCACACGGATGCGCGCTCGGGTAGATACCTCGCGATTGAAACGTGACACCGCAATGCTCGCTGGTACGATTGTGCGGTCGGCGGGGGAGGCCTTCAGGGAGCGGAAGTTCCACCTCGATCAGACGAGAGTCGGATTGCTCATCATGACGCGACTGCGCTTCGCCGGTGGACGGCCCCGTCCCGGCCCGTAGAAGTGGAGTCCAGCGTCAGACCCGCGAGCGGCCGGGCTCTACGGGATCACTGGGAGTGGTCCGTCCTCCTTCTACCCGTCGCGGCTTTCCTGCTCCTCGTGCTGTCCCAGGCATGGATCACGGACGGCCTGGCGCGGGCCATCGCGCCGCCGGCGAGGGGCCCCGCGGAGGCCGGGGAGTTCGCCCGGGGGTTCATCCAGGTCAGCGCGGTCACCCTCGTCTACATGTTGATCTGTCTCGCCGCGATCCAGTACTTCTGGCGCGACGTTCGAGCGGTAGCCGGCACGGAGTTGAGCGCGGGGCGCAGCCGCGCGATCGGCGCCTGCGGTGCCGTCATCGGCGTGTTCGGCGCCGCCCTGATCGTCATTCACACGTTCTTCCCGTCTTTCTTCGCGATCAGCAGGATCACGCTGGAGCCGACGATCGCCGCCTATGGTGCGGCCACCGACGCCATCGGGATCACCCGACTGCACGGTCAGTTGCTTGCTTTCGCGCCGAACCTGGCGGGTGTCGCCACCGCGGTCATCGGTTCCTTCCATGCGGCGCTCGTCACGAGGACGGCCGTGGCCCAAGCGCAGCGGGCGCCGGAGGGGCACGGCGCGACTCGCGGTGAGGTGCCGGCATCGCTGCTGAACGGCATGGTGGTCGTGAGTGGGGTCCTGGTCGCCAGCGTCCTGATGGTGACCCTGCACGTCCACGCTCACGGTCCCCTGTACGGCGCCGGGGCGTCGGACGCCCACAGGGAATTCGCGAACTTCGTTTCCGTTACCTGGGGCATCGGCCTCAGCCTCATCGCGGCGCTGATCTACCTGCCGCACCTCGTCCGGCTCGGGTACGCCGGCCGGTCCGCGCCCGTTGGCGCCGCCGCCGCTGACCGCGCCGGTGCGCCCCGGGGGGCGTCGCTCGTGCAGAAGGTCGAGATGGCGCTCGCCATCTTCGGGCCGCTGATCATCGCCGTCCTGGCGCGGACCCTGGACGGTTAGCGCGCCGGGCGGGGACGTCTGACGCCGTCCTGCGACACGGCGGCCCCCGGAAGGGACGAACGGAACGGGCCCGGCTCAACCGCTATCGGTGGCGCGCGGGTCACCGGCGAACCAGGGTTGCGTCTCCAAGATCCTGCTGAACTCGAGGAGACCGGCGGCGCTGTCACGGGTGGGCAGGGCGCTGGGCGAGCGGGAGGGCACCGGTCCGCAAGACGACCTGTTACCCTGGGAACAACGCTCCGAGGGCCGTGTCGAAGGACGCGCCGAAGGCCGCGCGGCGATGATTCGCGCGCCGCTCGGCCAGAGGGGCATCGCCGTCACTCCGGTTTTTCCCGCGGGTCTTGTCTCGCGGGCCCTTGATGCCCTTCGAGCGGCGTCCGAGGAACGGATCCTCGCTGGCGTCTCCGCCGCCGTCAGCTTCGCCGATTTCCTCGCCCGTCTCGACGACCGGGGTTCCTGACCGCGGCGACTACCCCATCCGTGGGGTTGCGGCCTGGTCGACCCGCCCGTGCTTCCGGTCTGGGGACGCCGCAAATCGCGAAGCGCTACTGAGTTACATGGCGCACCGGCTTGGAACGCCGGCTTCAGCCGGCACAGCGGCCCCGAGGGCCGCGGGCGGTTCGTCGCTACCCCGGGAGCATTGGCCCGCGCAGCCGAGCCATCTCGCCGAATGAGGTGGGTCTCGCCGCCCGCCTTGGGCGGGCTGTGCCGGCTGAAGCCGGCGTTCCAAGCCGTTTTGCGGTGACGCTCGTGGGGGGAGTGCGGTTTTCGCGGCCCTTTCGGGCCGCGATGCCGGCCGGAGGCCGGCGCTCCGAGGTGTTTGCCGTCTGTCGCGGGTGGGTCTCACCCTCCCTCGGGGAAGATGCACCGCAGGTTGTCGATGTCCGTCCACGTCGCGTGGTAGGTCTCCGATCCAGTTACCCACGGGCGGTCGAGGCCGCCGGGCGACATCTGGACGCCGATCAGCTCGTGTTGGTCGAAGTAGTGCTTGAACCCCAGGAGGTGAAACACCTCATGGACAATGGCTTCCCCGTCGGGACTGTTGGCGCCAGTCCATTCAGTCCAGTGCGGGCGCCGGAAGAACCGTCGGTTGTAGCTCGTCGTACCCCAACAAATATGGGCTGACATCGGGCTCCCGGCGCCGTCCCACGCATCGTTGTCATCGTTCAGGTAGAACCCGAGAATCTGGCATTGCCGTCGCGGCAGCAGATCGTTCAACCAATAACTGTCGAAACCCTGATCCCAACCGTTGGGTGCACCCGCAGGAACATCGATCAGATCGCCTCGCTCCAGGATCCGATAGCCCAACTGCGCCTGGATCTGATCGGCGAGCCGTCCGATCGCATCGAGTTCGCTCTGCAGGTAGGCCTCGGCAACGGCTTCGGGGAAGTTGCGGACCATGTTCACCGTCAACGGTGTACCGTCCCATTCGCTCACGACGGCCCGGTTGTGGGTCAATGCCAGTTGTCTCTCGTCCGCGCACGCGCGTTCGGGAGGAGCTCCCAGCACGAGATGGTTGCCGTCGTCCGCGACGACGTGGTCGGCGATACCGAGGTCCGCTTCGACACCGTTCGCGCTCTCGATCATCCCGTCGTTCGCATCGAGAGCGTTGGCTGCCGCGCCGAACGTTGCCGTCATCAGGGGCGTTTGGCTGCCGGGCCCGCCGTCAACGCAGAAGGGCCCCGGGACCGAAGTCCCGGGGCCCGGTGTCTTGTGTCAGGCCGTGACGGTCACAGCCTCCACATCGTCCAACCTACGAAACCTTGCAGCTCACGAAGTTCGAGACGGGATTCGCGGGACTCGCGTCGGGCTGGGTCATGTGACCAGGTGTGTGAAGGATGGTGTTCCTGATGTTGCCACGCGCACTCCACTGGCAGGTCAGGGTGTACTCCACCTTCACCGGATCGCAACCGTAGCCCAGTCCGAGCGGGAACGTCACGGACGTTTCGATCTCGACATCCGCAGCGTCGCACAAGGTGCTGTTCGCGTGGGCATCCGGATCAGCAGCCGTCCCGGTCGCCTTCGAGCCGCCATCATCCGCCGTGCAGGTCGCGGAATCGTCGTCAGCATCGAAGTTGTCCGGCTTGTCCAGGCCATCGATCGTGACCTTCCCCAGGTCGCCGTAGATCGGGTCGTTGTCATCGTCGAGCGTCGGCACCCAGACAGTGGCGTTGTATCCGGAAACCCGGTCCGCGGTGTGCGTTTCATCGAGGTTGGCGGTGGTCGGGTCATCCGCGACGGCGGCATACAGGTTCGGAGGAGGCATCTCGTCCTTGCCGTCAGCCTTCTTCCGCGCATACCACATGGCGGTGAACCGGTGCCGGTTGTCGCCGGCGTCCTTGAAGTTCAGGTTGAAGCCAGCCAGGGTCTCCTCGGTGAGGTTGCTCGCGGCAGTGACCTCAGCCTCCGTAGTCGCAACCGCGACCGCCGTCGGATCCGGCAGACGAGCGACCTCGTCCTCGAACATGGCGCAGACGTCAACCTGCTCCATGGCGGAGAAGGTCATGTCCGGGCAGGTCAGCTCTTCCCAGGCTTCCCAGGCGATCTCACCCCAGGACACGTCGGCGCCCTTGGGCGCCATCGTTACGGTGTACGCATCGAGGTAGTTCCGGTCGAGGCCGTGGTCCACGGTGACCCGGAAGCAGTTGTCGGGCTTGGAAATCCGGCTCCTGATGTTGTCGTTGTACGCCCAGAGCATCGCTCCCGCGGTGGCTCCGGTGGTGCTGACCGGCTGGCAGGATCCCACGTCCAGCGCATCGTTGTTGGGGTTGGGATCCGGAAGCACGTCATCCTCAGGCGAGGCCGAAAGCGCGTAGTAGGTCTGCCGATCCGCGTCGGTGGCAACTCCGCCAGCGGCCTCCCTGCCGAGCGTGATCTTGCCGATGGAACTGACCGACATCGCCGTCGCCGATGACTTCTTCTTGACACCCTTGGTCGTCTTGCTCACAACCGCCAGATCGTGCGTGACGTCGAAGTCCAGGTCCGACGTATAGGTCCAACCCAGGTCGAGGCCATCAAAGACCGTAACCTCCACGGCCGACTGATTGCCGTCAGTGGTGGCGCTGGTGTCTTCAACATAGGCGGACCCCTGGTGGGCGCTCAAGCTGTTGTCGATCAAGCCAACGCTGAGATCGAGGGTGGGCTCCCACATCGTGCACGCCATCGAGTCCTCGATCGTGACCTCCGGAGCGTCCATCGTGTCCTCGGCGCACCGGAACGGGCCGCAGGTGACCGGAACCGGGTCTCCGACCGGAATCGGAACCTGGTTGGCCCCGATCTGCACCGGCGTGACGAGGAAGGTCGCCCCGGACATGACCACGTGGGCCTGGGGAGCGCTCCAGTCAACGTGCGCGAACGGCATGTTCTCGCCCGGAAGCAGAACGATGGTGGCAGCGTCCTCGACGAAGGCTGCCGTCAGGAGCGCCGGCATGTTCACGTCGACCACCATCTCGCGGTTGACCATGGCCATGGCGGTCTCTTCGTCCTCGCCGTCGTCCGGAACCATCGGATACATGGAGTCCGCGTCCTCACCGATCTCGAAGTGAGCGTGGAGCTCCGGCATCGGCGTGGGCTCCGGCTCGGGCTCCGGCTCGGGCTCCGGCTCGGGCTCCGGCTCAGGGGCCGGTGGCGGTGGTGGCGGCGGCGGCGCCGGGGCCGGCGTCGTCGTCGTGTCGTCGTCGCCACAACCCGTGAGCACGAGACCGGCGCCCAGGGTCACGGTAAGAAGGAGAAGAGCACTGGACCCCTCCAGGGGGGCGAAAACGCCCTCTGGAGGCCCCAAAACCGTGTATAGTTTCTGTTCCCTCACGTCCGCCACCATTGTTGAACCAAGTGGTCCCGAGAGATGCCTTTTGGGCCTTTTCTGATCCGTCCGGTCAATGAGTTAGAATGCCCAACAGTGCCCATGGGTTCCTCCGCCGTCCCGTAAGTGTCCTTACATGAAGTGATATTCATATGACGTGGCCCACGCCATGACCCGCCGGCCCTACCGACTCTCCTCTCGCTTCGTCGCCACCGTCCGCGAACCCGGCCGATACGGCGACGGACGCGGCTCCGGGGGGCTGTCCCTGCTCGTCCGGCGCACCACCGGTGGCGACCTCGCCAAGTCCTGGGCGCAGCGCATCATCGTGGACGGACGCGCCCGCAACATCGGACTCGGCTCCTGGCCGCACGTCAGCCTCGCGCAGGCCCGCGAGAAGTGCATCCTGAACCGGGTGGCGCGCCGGCAAGGCGATCTGGTGCTCGCCGGACGGAAGCGGACCGTCCCCACCTTTGCTGAGGCCCTCGACCGGGTGATCGCGATCCACGGTGAGGGTTGGAGGGACGACGGTCGATCCCAGAGGCAATGGCGGGCGAGTCTCCGGGACTACGCGATGTGGAGACTTGGGGAACTGCCGGTGAACCGGATCGGGACCGCGGACGTGATGGCGGTCCTCTTGCCCATCTGGAGGGAGAAGCGGGAGACGGCGAAGCGGGTCCGCCAGCGGATCTCGGCGGTGATGCGCTGGGCAGTGGCGCAGGGTTACCGGGAGGACAACCCGGCCGGGGAGGCGATCGGCGCGGCGCTGCCCAAGACCGGGGGGCGGACGAGGCATCAGCCGGCGCTGCCGTATCCGGAGGTTCGGGGAGCGATGGAGCGGGTACGTGCGTCGAGGGCCTATCCCTCGACCGTGCTGGCCTTCGAGTTCCTGGTGCTCACGGCCTGCCGGAGCGGTGAGGTGCGCGGGGCGCGGTGGGACGAGATGGACCTTGAGGCCCGCGAGTGGCGGATTCCACCGGAGCGGATGAAGGCGAACCGCGAGCACCGGGTTCCGCTGTCCACCGGGGCGCTGGCGGTGCTGCGGCAGGCCCGCACGCTCTCGAACGACTCGGAGCTGGTGTTCCCGTCAGTGCGGGGCCGCCGGCTCTCGGATGCGACGATCTCGAAGATGGTCCGCGAACTGGGGATCGGAGCGGTGCCGCACGGGTTCCGTTCGAGCTTCCGGGACTGGGCGGCAGAGTGCTCCGACGCACCGCGGGAGGTGTGCGAGCTGGCGCTGGCCCATGTCAACTCGGACCGCGTGGAGGCCGCCTACCGGCGGACGGACCTGTTCGAGCGGCGGCGCGAGCTCATGGAAGAGTGGTCGGCGTTTCTCGATCGAGGCTAACTGGCACCTGTCAGTCGGTCTGACGCACGAAATCCGCTGGAGCGAGGATCTGGATTCCGCGAAACGGGTTCAAGACGAGGAGGTCCGGGTCTCCGGTAATGATGGCCGCGGCGTTTCCGTTGACGGCAAGTTCCAGAATTGCGTCGTCATCCGGATCGCGGCAGGCGCGGATGCGTTCTGCAATCTCGATCATGTGGGTGCTGGCGACGAACGCCGCCACGAGGGCCTCCCGTTCGTGCAGCGTCAGATACCGATCAAACTTGGGGCGGCGGAGCACTCCAGCGAGCGTGGTGACCAGCGGGACGGAAACCAGCACCACGCCCCGATCCAGAGCCGACCGGAGCGCTTGGCTGGGCACCGATTCCTCGATCAAGAACGCGCTGATGAGCGCATTGATGTCGAAGACGAAGCGCGTCACGCCTCGTCAAGAATCGACTGCAGAATCTCGGGAGTCAGGCCGCGCCGCCGGGCGTTTCGGCTCACTTCGCGCATCACGTCGCGCAGGGGTCTTCGAGACAGCGTCGCGTCGCGAAGACGCAGATTGACGAGAATCTCAAGTTTCCGCCGCACATCGTCCGAGGCCGAACGATAAATCTCGGCCACCTCGGGATCCACCGAAACCGTGATCTGCTCGGTCAGTTGCGCCCCTCCTCGGTTGGAACCGCGTTTCCGCCACGATAGCACAGCGTCTTGGTCGGGAACGGCCTAACGGCTGTAGCCATGGTCCCGGTCCCGTGTCCGGATGTGCTGGCGCATCACCTCCAGAGCTCGCGCAACGTCTCGGCGAGCGTCTCGTAGTCCTGGGCCAAGCCGGTCACCTGCGCGTCGAGCCGCTCGATTCGCTGCCGCGAGGTTGCGCTCTCGGCGTCCTGCCGCTCGATGCGACTCTGCAAGGCTTCGACCTGCTGCTGTAAGGCTTCGGCCTGCGCGGAGTGCCGCCGCTGCTCCTCGGCGCGCTGCTGCTGTTCCGTCTCGTACCGCTCGGACAACGCCCGCAAGGCGGTCGTCAGTTGCCGTTCCAACTCGGTCATAGAGTTCCCTCACTCGCTCGATAGCTTCAAGGCAGGCCGCCCGCCCACGAGCCAGGGCGGATGGTCCAGCGTCCCGTCGGGAAGCACCACGAAACGCTCCCCGGCGATTTCCAGCAGGGTCACGCCCCACGTCGTCTCCTCGATCCCGGCGAGCGTCTCGCGGGCGTCCTCGATCTGAACGTCGAGCGCCGCCAGAGTCTCGATCCGGTGCTGGATCCCCGTCGAGAGCCAGGACATCAGCCCCCAGCTCCCGCCGCTGATCCCGACGAAGATCACCAGGCCGACCACCAGGGGCCGGAGCCAAGCGTTCAGCAGGATCACGCGCGTCCGCCTGACGCTCACCCCCGTATCGGCTTCGATGGTATGCAGCGCGCCGTTCGCGACGGCGCGCAAGTTCTCGCCAAGCTGCCGCAGCTCGCTCGCCGCCGCCTCCTCGATCTGCCGGCGGTCGGTCTCCATCCGGCTCTTCAGCCGGACGTTCACGTCGTTCGGGGTTGAAGTCATGCTGGTACAGCGCTCCTTTCAGCCGCCACCGTTTCCCGCTCTCCGGGTCGCGGGCGGTCAGGTAGTCCTTGCCCTGGCGGGGCACCTCGAAGCCGGCCTCCTCCAGGGCGGCGACCACGTCGGCGCGGTTCTTGACCAGGCCGTGCTCGACCCGTTGCAGGAGGTAGTCGCGGATCAGCTCGCGCGGGCCGGCTTCGTGCTCGAGGCCGGTCCGGAGCTTCGCCGCCTCGAGGTAGGCGCGGTGGCCGGGCTGGTGCGTCCGGGCCCGCGCCGGGTCGTCGGGGCGGCTCCAGCCGTGCTGGTGGTTCAAGGCGTCGCGCAGCGCGTCGAAGGTCTTGTGCCAGCCCGGAGGCGCGATGTTCAGGCTGCGGCCCGTCTGCAGGTCACACCGTGCGGTCAGGATGTGAACGTGGACTCCGGTACCGTGCTCCCGGTGGAGGACGGCGGTCCAGGCGTAGCGGTCGAACTCCAGTCCCGCCCAGGCCGTCTTCTCGAACTCGTCCAGCACGGCCTCGATCTGCTCGTCGGTGGGCCTGTCCTCCGGCGCCCAGGTGATCAGGCCCGAGCGGAACTTGTGCTCGAACTCCAGCGAGTCGGCGACGGCAGCCACCAGGACCGGGTTCCCGCGCAGGATCTCGACATCGGGACGCACGGTCCCCGCGGCATCGCGCTCGCCGACGAGATAGTCGGCGGCCTCCCGCGCCGAGCCGGTCCCGCCACCGAAGAACCTAATGTGCATCGGTGTCCTCCCCGCCAAGGCGGGCGAGGGCGAGCAGGGACCGCTCGACCGACAGCAGCCCGGCGACCACCTCCACCGCCTCGGCCTCCGAGGGGTGGGTGTTCGCCCAGCGCGCGAGCTGGTTCAGGTTGTTCCCGACGCGGACAACCTGCCGGGTGCGCTCGCGCTCGACGGCGGCGTCCGCCGCCGTCCATGTCCGGGTCCGCGCCATGGCCTGCCGCAGCAGGTCCGACAGCGGCACGCCCGCTGCCGCCGCCTTGGCGCGCCAGGCGGCGAGCTCCGCGGGCGAGAGGCGGACGTGGGCTCTCACGGTGCGGCGCTCAGCCATGCGCGCACCGTTCAGGGGGTTCGGGGGGCGACGCCCCCCGGCCGCCCCCCGCGCCCCCCGCCCGCCGGGGGGGCGGGGGGGGGGGTGGGGGGGCCCCCCCCCCCCCCCCCCCCCCAAAGAAGCAAAATATGTGGGGGGGGGAC
>VYDD01000388.1 GCA_009843625.1 Gammaproteobacteria bacterium
CCTACACGGGGATCACGGTGATCACGCCGCAGGGGCCCTTCACGCCGCCCCTGTCGGAGGTCGTCGTGCCGGTCGAGGGCAACGTGAAGCAGATGGGCGTCGCGATGAACCTCTGGTACGACTTCAACGCGGGGTCGAAGTGGCGCCCCTACGCAGGCGGGGGCCTGATGTGGGTGCGGGTCGACCAGAGCGATCTGAGCTACGACGAGCAGGCATTCGCGCAAGCGGTTGCCAACAGCTTGGGCGCGGACCCGTTCCCGCCAGGCTACGTGGCGCGGGTCGCGGACACCGAGAACGTGCTCGGCTACCACATCGGAGCCGGGATCGGCTACGAGTGGTCAGAGAAAATCACGGTGCACGCAGGGTACCGGCGTCAGACGACTCGGGAGCTCTCGTTCAAGGGCAGCAACGCGAACAGCGAGGTCGAGTCGACGACGGATCTGCGAGTGAACTTCTTCGAGGTGGGACTGCGCTACCGGTTCTGAGCGCAGACGACGCACGATGGAGCACGCAGCCGCGCAAGCGCCGGCCGAAGGGCCGTTCCACATCCTGGTCGTCGACGACGAGCCGGACGTCGAGCCGCTGATCAGGCAGCGGCTGCGCCGGCACGTGCGCCGAGGCGAATACCATCTGCACTTCGCGGGCGACGGCGCGCAGGCGCTGGAGACGCTGCGCGGAGCGCCCGAGATCGAGATGGTCGTCACCGACATCAACATGCCCCGCATGGACGGCCTGACCCTGCTCGCGGAGCTCGCGACCGCGGCCCCGGACGTGAAGACGGTGGTGGTGTCGGCCTACGGCGACATGGCGAACATCCGCACCGCCATGAACCGGGGCGCATTCGATTTCGTTACCAAGCCGATCGACTTCGACGACCTGCGCGTCACCATCGACCGAACGCTCCGTCACCTGGCCGAGTGGCGCGAAGCGATCGCATCCCGCGACAAGCTGATCACCCTGCAGAACGAGCTCGACGTCGCCACCAAGATCCAGCAATCTATCCTCCCGACACATTTCCCCAGCGGCGATGAGTTCGAGGTCTTCGGGCACATGGAGGCCGCGCGGAACGTGGGCGGTGACTTCTTCGACGTGCTGCGCCTGGAGTACGATCGCATCGGACTTGCGATCGCGGACGTGTCGGACAAGGGCGTACCGGCGGCGCTGTTCATGATGTCCACGCGAACGCTGCTGAAGGGTACCGCCATCGGCGGCCACGACCCCGGCGACGTGCTGGGCGAGGTCAACGATCAGCTCTGCGAGGAAAACGATGCGGAAATGTTCGTCACCGTGCTGTACGCAGTCTACGATCCGCAGACGAAGACACTCACCTATTCGAACGGTGGGCACGACAGCCCCCTCATCATCCACGCGGACGGCAGTTCCACGTTGTTGCCGCTGACCAGGGGTATTGCGCTGGGGGTTATGCCCGGGCTGACATACAACCAGCAGTCCGTCACGCTCGAACCGGGCGATACGGTCATCCTGTATACCGACGGCGTCACCGAGGCGATGAATGCCGAGGGCGAGCAGTATGGCCTCGACGACCTGCGCGAGATCTTCGCGAGTACCCCTCCCGGCAGTTCCGAAGGCGCCAACAAGTCGGTATTCGACGCAGTACATCGGTTTGCGCAGGACACCCCTCAGTCCGACGATATTACCTGTCTGGTGATGCGCCGCGGAGGCAACGGTAACTGAGCGCACCGCGTCCAAAGCGAGGTGATCCGTTGAGCGAAATGAGCCGATCGTTCCGACCGCTTTGGATCCGGCTGATCCTTGCGGCAGCGTTGCCGGGCGTCGTTTCCTGCGCCCCGGAAATCGGGGAAGAGGCGCCCGCGCCGGCGGACTCTGCGCTTGAATCGGAGGTCTCCGCGACCGAGCCTGCCGCCACGGTCGAGGCGACTCCGGGCGTCACCGGCGAACGCGTTCTGTTCGGGCAGTCGGCGGCTTTCACGGGTCCCGCCCAGGAACTCGGCCTGGGTATGCAGACCGGCATCCGGGCAGCCTTCCGGGAAGCCAACGACGGTGGCGGCGTCCACGGCCGAATACTTGAGCTTGTGTCGCTGGACGATGCCTACGAGCCGGCAGCCGCGGTCGTCAATACGCTGCAACTGATCGAGGAAGAGCAGGTCTTCGCCCTGATCGGCGCGGTGGGCACGCCGACATCGCGCTCCGCCACGCCGGTCGCGGCCGAGGCCGGCGTGCCCTACATCGCGCCCTTTACAGGCGCCGCGTTTCTGCGCGATCCGGCCTGGGACAACATCATCAACCTGAGGGCCTCGTACCAGCAGGAGACCGAGGAAATGGTCGCCCGCCTGACCGGCGACCTGGGCATCGATCGCATCGCGGTCATGTACCAGGACGATTCGTTCGGCCGCGACGGTTACCAGGGCGTGCGCCTGGCGCTGGAACGGCGGGGTGTGGAGCCTGTGGCAATCGGCCTGTATCCCCGCAATACTGCCGCGGTGAAGACGGCCCTGCTTGACCTTCGCCAGGGCGATCCGCAGGCGGTGATCATGATCGGCGCGTATCAGCCCGTATCGACGCTGATCAGCTGGGCCCGGCACACCGGCATGGACGCCGTGTTCCTGACGGTGTCCTTCGTCGGCAGCAACGCGCTGGCGCAGGCGCTGGGAGAAACGGGCGCGGATGTGGTGGTGACCCAGGTGGTGCCGTTCCCGACCAACGATTCGCTGCCCGTTGTAGCCTCCTACCAGAACGCTCTGTCCGCCCATGCCCCCGACGCCGTTCCCGGCTTCGTCTCCCTGGAAGGTTACCTGGCCGGGCGCCTTGCCATCGAGGGGCTCGAGAGGTGCGGCGTCGAACTCAGCCGGGACTGCTTCCTCGACAGCCTCCGCAACGCCGGGACGGTGGATATCGACGGCTTCGAGCTGCGCTACGGCGATGGCGACAGCCAGGGCTCCGACGAAGTCTTCATGACGGCTCTCGGCGACGACGGCGCCTACTACCCCGTGGCGACGATGCAGACGATGGCGCAATGAAGAACTGGTTGCAGGCCATCAACCGGATTCGCTCGCGGATATCCACCCAACTCTATCTCACCATCGGTGGCGCGGTGGTCCTGACAGTCTCGGCCAGCTTGGTGGGCTGGTTCCTGCTCAACCGGGTGGGCGAGGTTCAGCAAGCCGTAAACGAAGGCAGCGTGCCCGAGCTGGCGGCGGCGTTCGGCGTGGCGCAGTACAGCAGCGCGCTGGTCGCGGCCGCGCCCCGCCTGGCGGCCGCGGCAACGCAGGACGATTTCCGCGAGGTCATGGTCGACATCAGCGCGTCCCACGCGGCGTTCGAGGAGCAACTGGCCGTGCTCGAGGTCATGGAGGCGGGCCAGGCGCCGTTCAATCGCATCCGGGCGCATTCCGACACGCTGATCTCCAACATCACCGCGCTGCGCGACGAAGTGGCTGCGTCCTTCGAGCTGATGCAACGCAGGGAAGCCCTGCGGCTGGAGCTGGAGGAACTGCGCGTGCGCCTCGACGGCATCATGATTCCGGCCATCGACGACCAGCTCTTCTACACCATGACCGGCTACCGGGACCTGGGCATTCCGCCGGAACCCCGGCCGGAGCATTTCTCGGAGAACGAGTTCGGACGCTATCGCTACCTGGCCGAACTCCAGGCCGACGCGACGTTGTCCACGCAACTGCTGGCGACAGCGTTCACGCTCACCGAAGCTTCGCTGGTGGAACCTCTGCGGGAGCGCTTCGAGGCCGTGGCCAGCCGCATCGAGCGCAACCTGTCGGACCTGGAAGCTTCCCCACTTCACGCCGAACTGGCGCCTGTCTTCGCCCGGCTCATCGAGTTGGGGCTAGGCGAGGCGAGCGGCTTCAACCTGCTGGTTCAGGAGCTGCAACTGGGCGAACGCCAGCTCGAACTGCTCGAGGGCAACCAGGCCATCGCCATCGACCTGGTCACCGAAGTCGATGGCCTGGTGAACACGGCCCAGACGAACACCGAGGACGCCACCATGGCTTCGGAGAATGCGATCCTCACCGGACGCAATCTGCTGCTGGCCATCAGCGCCGTCAGCGTGGGCAGCGCACTGCTCATCGCCTGCTGTTCGTCGGCCGCGTGCTGCTGTTCCGGCTGGAGCAACTGTCCCGCTGGATGCGGCGCATGGCGGGCGGTGACCTGGAAACCACCGTGGATATCGGGGGCAACGACGAAGTGGCCGACATGGCGGCGGCGCTGGAAG
>VYDD01000136.1 GCA_009843625.1 Gammaproteobacteria bacterium
GCTACCACATCGGCGTGTCGGCCCTGCGGGCCGTCGCGGCCGCAACCGACCGGCGCGGCCCCCCGACCGCCCTCACCGCCGCCATGCTGGATTCCCTCGGCCTCGACCGGCCGCGCCATCTGCCCGCCTGGGCCGAATCCGCCACCAAAGCCGACATCGCCGCCCTCGCGCCGCTGGTGATTCGCGCCGCGCGCTCCGGCGACGGCCCCGCTACCGCCGTGGTCCGGCGCGCGCTGGACGCGCTCGGGAATCAGCTGTCCACCACCATCCGGGAACTCTTTCCGTCCGCATCCGGCGACCCGCCCACCGTCGCACTGGCCGGCGGCCTCATCGCCCCGGGCGGCCCCCTCCGCGCCGATGCGGAGCAACTCGTCGCCTCCGCCGGCGCCCACCTGCTCCCGCGCGCGGTCACCCCCGAACGCGGCGCTGCCCGCCTGGCTCTCGCCCTCCTGGACTGACCTCGCGCCGGTCATCTGTCCGCTCCCTCGGGGATTGAGCCCGGATCCCGCGCGGCGCAGTCCTCGTCCGGTAGCCCGGCGGAGGCTTGACCATGTCGCCGGGTCGCGGTTTATTCCCGCCATGATCAAGCCGAACCACCCGTATCCGATTCGGGTGATGAAGTTCGGGGGGACCTCGGTCGGCAGCGCCGCGCGTATCCGGCGCGTCGTCGATCTCGTCGCCGATGCCCGCGCCACCTCCACCCCTGTCGTGGTCGTCTCCGCAGTGAACGGAACGACGGACCGGCTGGTCGAAGTGGCCGAGCTTGCGGGGCGAGGGGACTCCGGACACGCGTCGGTGACGCGGGAGATCGCGGAGATGCACCGGGAGCTGCTTCACGCCCTCGCCCCGACCGATGAAGCGCCGGGCCTCGCCCTTCGCCTCGATGCGGCGATGGAAGACCTCCGGCGCCTCGCGAGAGGGGCCCAGCTTCTGGGCGAATGCACCCTCCGCACGCGTGACTGGATGCTTTCCTTCGGGGAGCTGCTCTCCTCGATGCTCGTCGCCGCCTGCATGCGCTCCCATGGGGTCGCCGCCGTCGACGTGGACGCAAGAGAGGTACTCCGCACCGACACCCGCTTCGGAGCGGCGCGGGTGGACCGGCAGAGGTCGCGGGAACTGGTGCGCGCGCGGCTTCCCGGAGACGCCGGAGTCCCGGTTGTCACCGGGTTCATCGCCTCGACGGCGAAGGGCGAGACGACCACGCTGGGCCGGGGCGCGTCCGACTACACGGCCACCCTTCTCGGCTCGATGCTGGGCGCGGCGGAGGTCGAGATCTGGACGGACGTGGACGGGGTTCTCACCGCGGATCCCGAGGCCGTGCCCGAGGCCGCCCCGGTGCGCGAGATCACCTACGCGGAGCTCCTCGAGCTCGCCCACTTCGGCGCGCAGGTGATCTGTCCCCCGGCGGTGGAGCCTGCCCGGAGCGCCGGGATCCGGCTGAGGATCCGAAGCACTCTCGATCCGTCCCTTCCCGGGACGCTGGTTGTCACTTCGGTTCAGCGGGACCCTCTTCGGCCGGTGCGCGGGATTTCCGCGACCAGGGATGTCGCGCTGATCCGGCTCGCCGGGGTCGAGACGGTCGGCGTTACGGAGGCCTCGCAACGGATCTTCCGTGCGCTCCGTGTCGCCGACGTGGACTCGCTTCTGTTCACGCAGGACTCGGGCGCGCACGCCTTGTCCCTGGCGGTCAGGGGCGCCGACGCGGAGCGGGCGCGGGCCGCCCTGGGGACCGAGTTCCGAAGGGAGCGGGAGTCGCGGCTCTTGCGCGACCCGACCGTCGAGCAGGGGTTTTCGATCCTCGCGGTAGTGGGAGAGGGAATGCGGTACACGCCCGGCGTCTCCGGGAAACTCTTCTCGGCCCTGGGAGCTGCGAGGGTCAACGTGCACGCCGTCGCCCAGGGATCCTCCGAACGCAACATCTCATGGGTCGTGAACGCGGGGCAGGAGGGCGTCGCGCTCCGCACCGTCCACCGCGCCTTCTTCAGCCCGCCGGACGAACTGGAACCCGTCCGTATCCTCGTCCTCGGGGCGGGCGGGGTCGGCGGAGCCTTCCTCGACCAGTTCGCCGCAAGCGGGGACGACGCGATGCGTCCGCACGGAGTCCAGCCCGTCCTGGTCGGGATCTCGAACAGCCGGAAGGCCGCAACCGACCTCGAGGGCCTGGCGGCAGGGCGGTGGAGGTCGCACCTGGAGAAGGGCGACGGCGACCCTGACCGGGCCTTCGAGGCCCTCTGGACGGGCGACCCGCTCGTCGTCGTCGACTGCACCGCGAGCGCGACCGTCGCGGCGAGCTACGCGGACTATCTCCGGGCCGGCGCCGCCGTGGTCACGGCGAACAAGATTCCTCTCTCCGGGCCGGTCGATGAGTACGCGAGGCTCATGCGCCTTGCCGGGCGCGGGGGCGGCCTCCACCACGGAACGACCGTGGGGGCCGGCCTGCCGATGGTGCGCATGATCGCCGACCTTCGGCGGAGCGGCGACACCGTCATCTCCCTCGAGGGGACGCTCTCGGGCACGCTCACCTTCCTGATGGACCAGTTGAGCCGCGGGCGGCGGTTCAGTTCGGCGGTCGAGGAAGCCCGGCGGAGAGGGATCTCCGAGCCGGATCCGAGGGAGGACCTGGGCCTCAGGGACGTGGTCCGAAAGCTCGTCATCCTGGCACGGACGGCGGGGATCCCCATGGAACCCACCGATGTCGAGGTCGAGCCGATCCTCCCGGAGCCCCTCCTCCGGCCCGGCCCGGTCGGGGAGTTCATCGAACGGCTCTCCGGGCTCGATGCCGAGATGGCCGAGCGGACCCGTGCGGCGGCGGCGCAAGGGGGGCGTCTCGTCTGCCTTGCGCGGGTGGCGCCGGGCGCGGCGTCCGTCCGTCTCGAGGTGATGGCCGCAGATCAGCCCGTCGCCCGAACCCGCGGAACCGAAAACCTGCTCGTCATCCGCTCTCGATGGTACGCCGATCATCCCATGGTGATTCAGGGCCCCGGAGCGGGCCCGGAGGTCACCGCCGCGGGGCTCATGACCGACCTGGTGGCGGCCGCAGGGCGCGTTGCCGGCCGAGCAGGGCAGAGTCGGCGGCGAACCTCCCCGCCCGGGTCGAGACTCTCGACGTAGGCCGTCTGCCATTTGGCATGGGGTCGCGAATCGGGAATCCGCATCCCATGCGGCCAATGGATCTATGGCAATCCGTGGCCCTCTTCCCGCCATTCTGCTCCCGCTTATTGCGCCGGGAGATCCCGGAAGGACGGACCGCCTTACTTGGGCTGATCGCCTTGGATCGGATCCGGAGTCGATAGGATCGCGTACGACCCCACCGTACCCTTCCCATCGCGACGCTTGGATGCCCTGCTGAGGCCGACCGCGATCTTTACGCGATCAATCCCTTCCAAGGCGGGCCCCCCATTGCTCTCATAATCGGCCAAAGTATGACATCTGCGATGTCCATTGACCGCGTTGCGAGCTGGATACGTGACAGATACACTGGATGGTCGCGGTGAACCAAGCCGGCAGGGGCATCCCCGACGCTTCGGCCGTGGAGGCGGCAATGACGAATGTTGGGTCAAGATGACAAGCCGATCCGGGGAGAGTGCGGCCGATTGCCCTGCCAGGAAAAGCAGCCTCTCGATGGCTGCCCGTGGCCTTATTCCCGTTCTGACACTGTGCGTCGGGTTGTCGTGCATGGATTACGGGACCGCCCCGAGCAGCGCCCCGGACACGCCCGACGATCCCTCGCAGCCGCCGCCAGCAGACAGCACGTCGGACCGTGCCGCACTGATTGCGCTCTACGAGGCGACCGGCGGTCCCGACTGGGAGAGCCGCACGGGCTGGGCCTCCGCCGCGTCGGTTTCGAATTGGTACGGGGTCGTAACGAATAGCGCGGGACGAGTGCTTGAGTTGGACTTGGCCGACAACGCGCTGACCGGCCCGATCCCGCCGGAACTATATACGATTTTGTAAGCTGCGATATGTCAACAAGTTACGTTACATCTAGCATCGTACGTATCACTTGCGATATGCAGAAATGAGCGGGATTGCATGCGACCGCATCGGAAGTCAGCGGACGGTCTTCGGGACCATGCGCGCTGCTTCGTCCGGATACGCGTTGGGGTTCAGCGCACCTCCGCCGGGAGCCTCCTCACGACCACGCTGGCCACGTCGAACTCATCGAATTCGATGAAAGCTGCCAGTCCATCCGGGCCGA
>VYDD01000239.1:0-321 GCA_009843625.1 Gammaproteobacteria bacterium
GGAGCAGGCTCTGGCTCGGGCGCAGGAGCGGGTGCTGCAGCAGCCGGCTCCGGCTCGGGCGCGGGGGCCGCAGGCTTGCGGCGGCGGCGGGGCTTGATGCCGGCCGCGGCATCCGCCGCGCGCTTGGCGGCCCGCTTCACCTGAAGGGGGTAGCGGGCGTGGAACTGGCGCTTGGTCAGCTCCGCGATTCCGGCGTTCAACTTGACCGCGCCCGCGAGCAATTCGTCCACCGAAACGTCGGGATTGTCCTTCAGTTGTCCCTCGACCCAGCTCATGACTTCGGCGTCCGTCGTCGTCTTGCCCTTCGCAGGCGCCGGCGTT
>VYDD01000239.1:331-4172 GCA_009843625.1 Gammaproteobacteria bacterium
GAGCCGGGGCAGGAGCCGGAGCCTCGGCGGGTGCGGCGGCGGCTTCCGCGGCAGCCTCCGAAGCAGCTTCAGCAGCGGCTGCCGCTGCCGCGGCCCTCTTGGCCCGCCGCTTTACCTGAAGCGGATAGCGCGCGTGAAACTGGCGCTTGTTCAGTTCGGCCACATCGGGCTGGAGGACCTTCGCGCCCTCGAACAACTCATCTACCGTCACTTCCGGATTGTCCTGCAATTGCTTCTCAACCCAGCCCATTACTTCAGTATCGGTCGCGACCATCGATCAACTCCCCCGTGTAACGATGAACCACCCAGGACATCCTTTGCCAGCGCAAACGATAAGGTGTGACAAAGTGGAACGCAATATCTGTCAGTGCTGATGCGAATATGATTCGGCGGCGCGCGGATGTCCCCGGCGTCACCGGGTTCAGAAATCAATGACGACCTGGAGCCCGAAGGTTTCCTCGAAGAGGCCTTTCTTCTGATCCACGGTCCAGCGCTCCAGCAGCACGTCGCCGGCACAGTCGGCGCTCAAGCGGAGACTGCGCCCGTCCAGGGTGGCCGTGACCGAGCGGATAAGCTGACGGCGCTGCCGGTCCAGACCGTCAACCAGGCGCAGGATCGCGCCCAGGTGGTCGACCAGCACTCGATCCGCTGGAGCCAGTGACGCATATGCCCGGTGATGCGACCTGGGATGGCTCTTGCGATGATAGCGCGCGACGTTCCCCACAATTGCCAGCTCGCGCGGCGAAAGGCCCGGTATTTCCGAGTTGCCGAGAATATAGAGCGTGTGCTTGTGGTGTTTTTTCATCGCGACGAACACGCCGATATCGTGCAGGATTGCCGCAACTTTCAGGAGATGCCGCGCATGGGACCCCTGTCCGTGCAGGGACTCGAGCTGGTCGAATACGCTGACCGCCAGCCTTGCGACATGACGGCCATGGGCCTCGTCGAACATGTAGCGGCGCCCGAACGACACCGCCGCCTGCGTAAGTTGCTTCTCCTGCCGGCTGTCGTTGGTGGCCCTGGAATTGAGGTCGGCCATGAGGTCGAGCGTAACGCCCTCCTTCACCCCGATGTGCGGAACCAGGATCTCCCGGGTGCCGGTAAGCTCCGCCAGTCGCCTGAAGACCACGGCGGCGGGCAATATGACGTCCGCGCGGTCGTGCCTCAGCCCCAGTTGTTCGATGCGCTCCGAATATGACAGGCGCGCGAGGAGCCCGATGGCGGAATCCAGGCCCGACACGGGCAGTCTGCTGACACCGTCCTTGGTCTTGCCCGGGGCGGCCAGCGCGGCCAGAGCCTCTATGTTGCCTCCACAACCGATGAACCCGGTCGGCTGCCAGTATTGCGCGGGCGCCGGAATGTTCATGACCGCCACATACTCGGAGAGCAGTCGCTGAAACGCCCCGGGCTCGTTGCCGGGCTCGGCCAGCCGTTCCAGCAGACGGACCGAACCCATCGAGTGGGTTTCGCTCCAGAGCATGCCCGAGTCGTCCACCAGCGAAAGCTCGACGCTGCCGCCGCCGAGGTCGACGAGCAGCCAGCGGCCGCCTTCCAGGCCGATGCGCGCCGCCACCGCCAGGTGCACCAGCCTCGCCTCCTCGGATCCGGTGATGGCCTTCAGCCTGATCCCGGTCTCGCGTGCGATCCTCTCGACGAGGAGGGGTCCGTTGCGTGCTTCGCGCACTGCGCTGGTCGCGACCGCCCGGTAGTGTTCGATGTCGAATTGCTTCAGGTATCCCCGGAAGCGCTGGAAGGCCTCGACCGTGGCGTCCATGGTCTCGGGAGCCAGCCGGCCGGTGAGGAAGACCTGGTGCCCCAGCCGAATCGGCACCCGCTCCGAATGAAGCGTGGCGTACCTGGCCGGTGACGTGAACTCCACGGCCATGAACCGGATTCCGTTCGACCCCGTGTCGACGCAGGCAAGTCGGATCGGGAACTCAATCTGTGCGTCGGAACCGTTCTGATTCGTCATGGTCCGGGCCCCGGCCATCTGTCGAGGAGGAGCGCGATCACGCGGCCGGGCCCGTGGACTCCGGTCACCATGACCTGGCCGATGTCGGCCGACTTGCTGGGACCCGAGTGCAGCGCCAGCGCGGCGCCACCTCCGTTGCGGCACGCGGCCAGCGCCTCGCCGAGGGTGCCGGCGACCGTGCCGGCGTCCACCAGCACCACGTGCACCGGCGGGAGCAGCTGGGTGCGCCGCCCGTCCCGGCTGCTCAGCACCAGCGACCCGGACTGGGCGGCCGCCGCGCGCGCAACCGACACCCCCAGCGCGGCCTCCCGGGGCGGCGCCTCGGGTGCCGGCAACGCCAAGACCCTGGGAACGCCGGTCCCGTGGCTGACGCTCGCGAAATGGGCGGCGAACCCGTGCAGCCACCGGCGCGCCGCGTCCGCGTCGGCGAAGCGGTGCACCTCGCCCCCCGCCGCCCGGAAGCACTCCGCGAAGTGCTCCACCGGCGGGGGGGCATCGGGCACCGCCGTGCTCAGCTCGCCGGGATGAGGCACCCGGGGCCGGTCCCGGAGCGCCTGCCGCACCCGCTCGAGAATCCGCTCCCTCATTCGATGCCCTCCCGCCAGAGCTCGCGGAACGAGGCCCGCGACGGCTCCGGATCCTTGCGCACCTCGCGCCAGCCGCCCACGACCGGCAGGGGTACGCGGCGCACCGGTTCGGGGAGCGCGTGCAGCATGGCCCCGGCGGCCCGGTACAGCCCCGGCCGGGTGGCGACCGCCGTCCACGCCTTGAGCAGGCCCGCCTTGGCGCGGGAATCCATCCCCGCCTCCACCGCCCGCCGGCGCCAGCTCAGAAGCAGCTCGGGGATGGGGATGCGCACCGGGCAGGCCTCCTCGCAGGCGCCGCACAGGCTGGACGCGAAGGGGAGCGGCATGGCCGCGTGCAGCCCGGCCAGCCCGGGGTTCAGCACCGACCCGATGGGGCCCGAGTACACGGCCCCGTAGGCGTGCCCGCCCGTCTGGCGGTACACGGGGCAGGCGTTGAGGCAGGCCCCGCAACGCACGCAGCGGAGCGCCTCCCACGCCTCCGGGTCGGCGAGCACGTCGGTGCGGCCGTTGTCGACCAGCACCACGTGCACCTCCTCCGGGCCGTCGGGGTCGTCCGCGGTCCTGGGGCCGTGGATCATGGAGACGTAGTTCCCCACCGGCTGTCCGGTCGCCGCCCGCGCCGTGAGCTGGAGAAACACCGCCAGGTCGCTCCAGCGCGGCAGCAGTTTCTCGATGCCCACCAGCGCCACGTGCACCGGCGGCGCCGAGGTGGTCAGGCGGATGTTGCCCTCGTTCTCGATGAGCGCCACGGTGCCGGTTTCCGCCACCAGGAAGTTCCCCCCGGTGATGCCCACGTCGGCCGCGAGAAAGGCCTCGCGCAGGATCACTCGCGAGACGCCGGCCAGCTCGTCGGGGGTGGCGTCCAGCTCCGTCCCGTGAGTCTCGTGGTACAGCCGGCGGATCTCGTCCAGGCTCAGGTGGATGGCGGGGCCGACGATGTGGCTGGGCGGCTGTTCGAGCAGTTGCAGGATGTACTCCCCCAGATCGGTCTCGAGCACGTCAACGCCCCGCTTCTCCAGGAGCTCGTTCACCTCGAGCTCCTCGGAGAGCATGCTCTTGCCCTTGACCGCCCGCCGCGCGCCCCGGCGCTCGATGATGCCGGAGAGGATGCGGTGCACGTCCTCCTGCGACCCGGCCCAGTGGACCCGGGCGCCGTTGGCTTCGAGCCGCGTCTCGGCTTCCTCCAGGTACCGGTACAGATGGGTCAGCAGGTGCGTCTTGCCCCCTTCGGCCCAGACCAGACACTCCACCGCGGCCCCCCCCCCGAACGCGGCCCGGCGGC
>VYDD01000051.1 GCA_009843625.1 Gammaproteobacteria bacterium
TTCCTACGCCATCTCCGTCGGGAGGAACGAGACCGACGGCATCCTCGCGTTCAACAACCAGTTCCGCCATGCCACGGCCACGGGCCGGGTCCAGGGGCAGCTCGATGAGGCGACCGACGCTTCGGTTTCGGTACGCTACGAGGATCGGCGCTTCCACTACCCTACCGACGGCTCCGGAAACCTGGAGGACGAGAACTCCCACAGCTTCGGGGACGCGCTGTCGGTCAACGTCGATGCAGGCCGACGCTGGAACGACGCCTTCGAAACCCGGTTCCGAGTCAACGTCCATGAGTCGGACTCGGGCACCGACGCCGCTCCGGACGGTCCGGCCGACACGCTCGGCTTCCACGGCTTCAAGAGCCTCGCCGACCTGCGCCGGACGACGGTCGGAGGGCGCGCGATCTGGAG
Source organism: Gammaproteobacteria bacterium (assembly GCA_009843625.1). Taxonomy (GTDB): domain Bacteria; phylum Gemmatimonadota; class Gemmatimonadetes; order Longimicrobiales; family Gaopeijiaceae; genus BD2-11. The sequence goes on from VYDD01000051.1 coordinate 409, forward strand.
GCCCGGCGAGGGAACCTCGGTGGCCACCGGCTACGAACTGGAGCAGCAGTCGGTGCGCGACTTCAGCGAATCGCTCTCCCAGTACGGCCCGAGTTCGGCCAATTCCCGCAACGAGCGCGGAAACCGGGCCTTCTACGCGCAACTGTCCGAGTTTCGCGGGCCAGCGGCGCTGAATGCCGGGCTGCGGCTGGAGGACAACGAGCGCTTCGGCTCGGCGATGACCTGGCGGGCTGGCGCTGCGTGGCGCGCCGCTTCTTCGGGCACGCGCGTGCGGGTGTCGGCGGGGACCGGGATCAAGGAGCCCACCTTCTACGAGACGTACGCCACCGGCTTCGCGACCGGCAATCCGGATCTCGAACCGGAGCAATCGACCAGCTACGAGGCGGGGCTGGACCAGGAGCTGGGGGGCATCGCCCGGCTCTCGCTCACCGGATTCCGCCAGAACTACCGCAACCTCATTCAGTACACCTTCTCGCCGCCCGCGGCGGGAGGCCCCAACTACCACAACGTGGCGAGGGCGCGCAGCCGCGGGCTGGAGGCGGAGGCGTCGGTTGCCGCCAGCCGGGTTCGGCTGTCGAGCTTCTACACGTACCTGAACACGGAAGTGGAGGACTCGGGCTTCGACGAGGGCCCGTCGGCGACGTTCGTGGAGGGCGAGCCGCTGCTGCGCCGGCCAGGGCACATCATCGGGGCGAGCGCCTTCGCCCAGGTCGCGAGCGGGATCGGGCTGGACGCGAGCGTGCGGCGCACGGGAGAGCGCAGCGACCGCGACTTCAGCGCCTGGCCGGCCAATCCGGTGACGCTGTCCGCCTACACGCTTGTGGACCTGGCGGCGAGCTTCGAACTGGGCTCGGGCGCGGGACGGCCGGGTATGCGGCTGACCGTGCGCATGGAAAACCTGCTGGACCAGGCATACCATGAGGTGTGGGGATTCGCCGCGCCCGGGCGGGCCGTCTACGTTGGCGGCAGCTTGGCGCTGGGTGGCGGAGAAGGATAGGACCGAGAACAGCAAACAGGGAGGAATCGAGATGAAACCGCGGTTTTCCGTGATCGTGGCGGTGTTCGCCGTGGCCGTCTGCGTGCGGCTGGCGCCGTACCTGCTGGCGCAGTTGGGGATGTCGATCGACCCGGAGCGGACCACCTATCCGTGGAACTTCTCGCCCATGCTGCCGCTCTGCCTGTTCGGGGGAGCGTTCTTTGCGCGCGCGAGAACGGCGTACCTGCTCCCGTTCGCCGCGTGGCTGCTGGGCGATCTGGGGATCCTGGCGCTGACCGGCCGGGTCGACTGGGCGTTCTACCCCGACCAGCCGCTGGTCTACCTGTCGCTCGCGCTGGTGGCGACCACGGGATTCGCCCTGCGCGGCGAGACCTCGTGGACGAGGGTAGCGGGCGCCGGGCTGGCGTCTTCGGTCGGGTTCTTCCTGATCACCAACTTCGGCGTGTGGGCCTTCGGCGACGGCCTGCTCTACCCGAAGACGCTCTCGGGACTGGTGGACTGCTACGTGCGCGCGATTCCCTTCTTCCGCAACACTCTGATCAGCATGGCGGTCTTCCTGCCGCTCCTGTTCAGCCGCGTGGGCCTGAGGAATCCCGCGCCCATCCCGCTGTACCGGCTCGCATCAAGCCGCACTTAGCACGGACTGCCGGGACCGGCATGCCCCACCGCATCGTCTCGCTCATTGCGAGCGCGACCGAGATCGTGTGCGCCCTGGGCTTCGAGCGCGAGCTCGTGGGCCGGTCGCACGAGTGCGACCATCCGCCCGGCGTCGCACGGCTGCCCACCTGCTCGAGCTCGAAGGTGAAGGTGGAGGCCTCCAGCCGGGCCATCGACGACCAGGTGCAGGCGATCGTCCGCGACGGCCTGTCGGTGTACAGCGTCGACCCGGTCCTGCTCGACCGGCTGGCGCCCACCGTCATCGTCACCCAGACCCAGTGCGAGGTGTGCGCGGTGAGCCTGCGGGACGTGGAGCGCGCGGTGTGCGACCTGGTGCGCTCGCAACCGGCGATCGTGTCGCTCGAACCAATGGCGCTGGGCGACGTGTGGAGCGACATCCGGGCGGTCGCGGCCGCGCTCGGGGAGCCGGCGCGCGGCGACGAGCTTGTGGCGCGCCTGACGGGCCGGCTCGAGGTACTCCGCGATGCGACGCGCACGCTTCGGCCGCGGCCCTCCATCGCCTGCGTCGAGTGGATCGACCCGCTCATGATGGCAGGCAACTGGGTGCCGGAGCTGGTGGAGTGCGCCGGCGGGATGGACCCGCTCGGGGAGGCCGGGGCGCACTCCGGCTATCGGGACATCGATGAACTCGTCGCCGCCGACCCCGACGTGATCGCCGTCATGCCCTGCGGGTTCGACATCGAGCGCGCCGAGCGGGAGATGCCCGCGCTGACCGCCCGGCCGGAATGGCGCCGGCTCTCCGCGGTGCGCGAGGGCCGCGTGGTGATCACCGACGGCAATCAGTACTTCAACCGGCCGGGGCCGCGCGTGGTGGAGTCGGCCGAGATCCTGGCGGAGTGCCTTCACCCGGGTCGCTTCGACTTCGGACACTGCGGGCGCGGGTGGAGGAGTTGGGAGGCGAGCGGTTCCTACGGGTGAGTGGGACCGGTGCAGCCGTGATAGTTGAGAACGGCTCGCGACCCGGGCGGCGCTATCCGTCTTCGACCGCTCCCTTTACCGTTGCATCCGCCAAGTCGAACATCCGTTTCAGGATGTGCTTGCGCCTCAGCCGGAGCTCCTCGACCATCTTCCAGAGAGCCTGGGCGGCCTCCTTCAGCGCCGCCTCCCGGACCTCGTCCGAGAGTGTCGAGTCGTGGCGAAACTCGTACTTTTCCACGGCGAACTCGGCGATTTCGAGAATGTTCTCCCCGACGATGTTCTGGTCAAACGCCTTCTTCAGGGTAATCGTCCTCTCGCTGCCATCGGTCATGGTTTGCTCCTGCGGAGAAGGTGGGTATGGGAGGGGCATGGGAGCGACCAGCGCGGTCAAGATGCCATGGCCGCAATCGCGCTCGCGGGATCCTCGTGCACCATAATGAGCTTGTCGAAGCCGCTCACAGCCACGATCTCCCGGTTGACATCGGACAGCGAACACATCGCCAACGCCTGTCCGGTACTGCGGAGTCGCTTTGCGAGCACCAGGCAGACGCGAAGCCCGGCGCTGCTGATGTACGATACCCGACCGAAGTCCATTAGCAGGGCCCGGGGACCGGAATTGAGCCCCTCCTCCACCAGGGCCTGGAAGCGATCGCTGCTCAAGCTGTCGATGCGACCGAGGATGGACGCGATCGCGATGTCACCTTCCTGACGCCATTTGACATCGATCCTCATGATGGTCTCCTTTGGTGGTGAGTCGCCAACAAACTAATGAGCATCAGCCGCGCGTCCACTCCACGCTGCGTTCCCACAGCTCGCGCGCCAGCGCTTCGTCGCGCGCCTGCGCGCTCGGGCTCTCCTCCCGCTGGACGTGGAAGTACCGGCCTGTCACGTCGTCCCGCGAGGGGTCCTCGACGAGATTCATCACGGCCTTCCCGCCCACATCCGGACTCGCCATGAACCAGGTGAAGGGAAGGATCAGCAGGCGCGCGGCCAGCGACGTTTTCTTCCAGATCTCCGTCGCCAGCACGCCGGGATGTACTGCGTTCGCAGTGATTCCGCGCGCACCCCAACGCCGGACGGTCTCCAGGGTAAAGAGCACGTTGGCAAGCTTCGAGTCGGCGTAGGCCTGCAGGGCCCCCTCCCAGGCGCGTCCGCGCGCGATGTCCTCG
>VYDD01000257.1 GCA_009843625.1 Gammaproteobacteria bacterium
GGATCGCGTGGGAGAGCGATGGCGACATCTACCGGGCGCCGGTCAACCCCGGGGTCGCGGCCGGCGACCCGGAGCGGCCGCTCTTCAGCGTGTTCGGCAGCCAGGGCGATCCCGCTTGGTCGCCGGACTCGCGGCGCCTTGCCTTCGTGAGCGACCGCGAGGATCACAGTTTCATCGGCGTCTACGACACCGAGCGTCCCGGAATCACATACCTGGGCCCGGCAGTCGACCGTGACACGAGCCCCACCTGGTCGCCGGACGGGACCCGGGTCGCCTTCATCCGCAGGCCCGGGCTGCCCTTCGGCGCGCGGGCGGAGCGAGGCGGCGCCCCCGAAGAGGCCGGGACCGAGGACGCGTGGCCCGCCGGGATGACCGAGGCCTGGTTCGCCGGCGGCTACGACTTCTCCATCTGGGTCGGGGACGCGCGCACGGGAGAGGCGGTGGAAGTGTGGCACAGCCCGCCCGGCGACAGCATCTACCGCGAGGTGCGCGAGGTCATCTGGGCCGGCGACCACATCATCTTCCAGGCCGAGCCCGGCGGGTGGCGCCGGTACTACGCGGTCGCGGCGGATGGCGGCACAAGCGACCCGGTCGAGCTGACTCCGGGCGACGGCATCGCCGAGTACATCTCGCTCTCGCCGGATGGGCGCACCCTGTTCTACGCCACCAACGCGGGCGACATCGACCGGCGCCATCTGTGGAGAATTCCCACCGCCGGCGGAAGCGCGCGGCAGCTCACCCGGGGCGACGGCGTCGAGACCAACCCGGCGGTGCTGGCGAGCGGCGAGCAGGTGGCGCTGCTGACCGCCAGCGCGAGCCATCCGCTCACGGTGGCGGTCGCGCCGGCCTCCGGCGGCGGCGTCAGGACCATCCGCGAGCTTCCCGCCCGCTATCCCCTGAGCCAGCACGTCGTCCCCGAAGCGGTGACGCTCGACGCCGAGGATGGCTTCGAGTTCTACAACCAGCTCTTCCTGCCCCCCGACGTCGAGCCCGGCGAACAGCGCCCGGCGCTCATCTTCATCCACGGGGGATCCCGGCGGCAGATGCTGCTCGGGTACCACTACATGCACTTCTATCACATGGCCTACGCCATCAACCAGTACTTCGCGAACAAGGGGTACGTGGTGCTGTCGGTGAACTACCGGAGCGGCATCGGCTACGGCCGCGACTTCCGCAACGCGCCCGGGCGGGGACGCGAGGGCAACACCGAGTATCTGGACATCCGGGCCGCCGGCGAGTACCTGCGCGACCGTCCCGATGTGGATCCTGCGCGCATCGGGCTCTGGGGCCTGTCGTACGGGGGCATCCTCACGGCCCAGGGGCTGGCGCGCGACTCGGATCTCTTCGCGGCGGGCGTGGACATCGCCGGCGTGCACCTGTGGGGCAACTCCATCGACCCGGAGTCGGTGTCGTACCAGTCATCGGCGATCTCGGAGATCGAGAACTGGACCTCGCCGGTCCTCCTCATCCACGGCGACGACGACCGCAACGTGGCGTTTTCACAGACCGTCGGGCTGGTCCAGCTCCTGCGCGCGCACGGGGTGCCGCACGAACTCATCGTCTTCCCCGACGACGTGCACGACTTCCTGCTGCACGAGCGCTGGCTGACCACCTTCGACGCGACGGATCGCTTTTTTGACCGCTACCTGATGGATGGCAGAGCGGTGGCGACGGAGGGAAGGCGGTAGGGTCGCTCAACCCGCGGGCAGCGGGATGGACGCCACCGACGGGACATCCAGCTCGTCCCGGTAGACGCCCCAGATGCGCGAATCCGAGAAGCGAAGGGCGTCGAACCGGTCGGGCAGGTGCACGTCGCGCGCGACTCCGTCTGGGGGGATGCGCAGCCACCGCGGACCTCCGTTCAGTCCGCCGGCGTCGGGGTCGAACGGGTGCAGCCACATCGTCGCGTCTTCACTGCAACGGAAGTCGACATAGTGCGGCAGGTAGGTCGCGAGTTCCTGGGGGCTGCCGCTCACACCCTGGGCCATCTGGTTCAGGAGCCGCCGGCGGTCCGCTTCGCCCAGCCTCCCGCGCACGTCTCCCGTCAACTCGGCCTGCCTCAGCTCGAATACCGCGCCGGCGAACTGTCGCGGGCTGACCTCGGTGAAGGGAACGGGCGGAAGGTCCACGGGCGCAACCTCTGACCCCGACGTGTCGAAGCCGCGCAGCTGATTGCGCACCCGATCGTAGACGCGCACGAGATCCTCGCCGCACGGGGCCCACAGCCTGTACCACTGCGGGAATCCTCCCTCGCTGGGGACGAAGCCTCCGGATGGATCGTCGAGCACGTCACCCAGGGTCACGACCGTCCGGGTCGCGGCTGTCTCGGGATCGACCGCGACCAGATCGGATCCCAGCAGCGAGAGACGGAGCCCGAGCATGCCCGCCTCCCCCGGCGGGCGCGGGCGGGGTACGATGATCTCGCCGCCGAGTCTCGCGGTTCGGACCGCGGCGCTCAGCAGGTTCATGCCGCCCCGAATGCTGCCGGGCGGAAGGGACTCCGACCGCAGGGGGATCTCCGCCCAGTCCGCGTCCGGCCGCGAGATCCGGATCATGGCGTGGCGCCTGAGGTCGAAGACCCACGCCTCGCCCTCCCATCCTCCCGCGAGGAAGGCGGAGGGCATCGGGAACTCCTCGGGTCCGCCTCCGGCGCGTCCGTGCGCGCCGAGAGACTCGCCATCCCGGCCGAATCCGATGAAGTAGGGCTCGACCGAATTGAAGACCCAGACGGAGCCGTCGCTCGTTACCTCGAGATCCAGCACGACCGCGAGGGATTCGGAGGCGCCCAGTATTTCGATGTTGGACGCGCTCAGTTCGAGCGGGGCGTCCGGGTCGTCGGCCGGCGGGCCGCCACATCCGGCGAGCAACGCTGTCACGGACAGCGCCACAGCGAAGCGGCGTGAGACCCGGCGCTCAGAAGATGTCATCGCTGCTCCTACGCCGTGACGATGGGCCATGGCTGCCAGTCCATCCACTTCCCACGCGTGAAGTCGGGGAAGGGGACGGGTGCGGCTCCCTGGGCTACGCTGATCTCCGAGAGTTCGCAGACGGCGCTAAGAGCCGCGGCGTCGTAGACGTTCATGTCTGTGGGGAGGCCCTCTCGCAGGCACTTGATCAGCCGATAATCCTCCATGAAGTCCATGCCGCCGTGTCCGGCGCCGATGGATGCCTCGCGGAGCGCCTGCCAGAGCGGATGCTCGAACTCGCCGTACCAGGCCTCGGCCTCGTCCCATCGATGGGACTCGCTGCGGCCCTCGATGTAGACCCGGTCGGGGTAACCCTGGAAGATGCCGCGCGTGCCCTGGACCTTGTTGATGCGGTCGTAGGGGCGGGGCAGGTTGGTGTCGTGGGCGACGTAGATGGTGCGTCCCATGGCCGTCTGGATGAGGCTCGCGTTGATATCGCCCAGGGCGAAGGTCTCGGCACGCTTGGGATGCCCCTCTCCGTAGTGAAGCGCCGCCCACTCCTGCAGGCCGCGCGACGGGCTGCTCATCGACACCAGGGAGGCGAAGCGGTCGCCCCGGTTGATGTCCATGCAGTTGGCGACCGGCCCCAGGCCGTGGGTGGGGTAGAGGTTGCCGTTCCGCGTCCAGGAGTGCGCGCGCCGCCAGAGGCCCTCGCCCTCGTCGGCGAACTTGATCTCGCGCAGGTCGTGCAGGTAGCCGCACTCCGCGTGCAGGATCTCTCCGAGCAGCCCCTGGCGCACCAGGTTGAGGCAGAGAAGCTCGGCGCGGCCGTAGTTCACGTTCTCCATCATCACGCAATGACGCGCGGTGCGCTCGGCGGTCTCGACCAGCCGCCAGCAGTCGTCCAGGGTGTAGGCGGCGGGCACCTCGGTGGCGGCGTGCTTGCCGTTCTCCATGGCGGCGACGCAGACGGGGACGTGCCAGCGCCAGGGGGTCGCGGTGTAGACCAGGTCGAGGTCCTCCTCCGCGCATAGGCGATCGAAGTCGCGCTCGCCGCGGGTGTAAAGCGCGGGGCGGGGGTGCCCCGCCTCCTCGATGATGGCGGCGGCCCGCTCGGCGTGCTCGGCGCGGATGTCGCACACGGCGGTCACCACGCAGCCGTCGATGCGCACCAGGTTGCGGACGTGGGCGGTGCCCATCCCGCCGACGCCGACGAACCCGATGCGCACCGGAGCGAGGGGAGGGGCGGCGA
>VYDD01000147.1:0-3816 GCA_009843625.1 Gammaproteobacteria bacterium
TCCGGGCGCCCGCCGGGCAGCGGCAGAACCTCGATCTCCACCGGCCGCGAGGCCGCCGCCGTCGAGATGTTCGAGTTCAGGAGCGACCCACGCCCGAAGAAGTCCTCGAACGGGTCGAAGGCCGAGCGGCGGCGCACCCGCACCTGCGCCTCGATGCCCAGCGGCTCGAGGGTGCGCGTGCCCGACCCGGTCGGGAAGAGCGCCACCTTGCGGATGGTCGCGGTGGTGTACTGCATCCCGTCGCGGACCGTCTGCCCGATCACCGGGTTGCCCGCCGCAGGATACTCCTCGACCCAGAAGCCCGTGGCCGGCGGCAGCTGGGTGATGCTGTACGAACTCACGTTCACGCGCGTGAAGATGCGGTAGTCGACCACCACCGGCTGATTCTCGTACACCTGCCGCCGGCTCGGCACCGCCTCCACGAAGAGGTCCTCGGGCGCGATGCCGCGGTCAGCCGCCCCCGGCCCGGCCGAGGGCCCTTGCGGGACGGGTGCGTCGGAAACGGTCAGGTTGAGGGGTTCGGTGGCGAAGGCGCTTCCCGCCGCGCGCACGTCGATGGGGTCGATGGTGAAGGTACCCGTCCGGGTGGCCTGGAACCGGTACTGGATGGTGAGGCTGATGGTGGTGCGCCCGCCCGACATCTGCATCGAGCTCGAGGAGCCGCTTCCCAGGTACACCGAGAAGGAGCTCAGGTCCGGCAGTTCGGGGTCCTGGTCCACACCCTGGGTTCCGGACACCTCCACGTTCAGCACGAACTGCTGTCCGACGCCGACCTGGTTGCTGCTCAGGTAGGCGCGCGCGGAGACCTGTTGGGCGGCTGCGTCTGTCGGGCCTGCGGCCAGCGCCAGGGCCAGCGGCAACAGCGCGGCAAGCCCGGTCGCGACCGCTCTGGTCGCCACGCGCGCAGACGCCAAGTCGGCGACATCCTGCAGTACCCGCACCCCCTTCATCGCCAGTTCTTGCGCGGTCTCCGCCCGAGCGAGTCGGCCCGTGGGGGGCGGTCGACCTCGTCAGGGTCTTCCTGAATGGCCTGCAGGAGGCGCTCGGCCTCCTCGGGCGTCATCTGCCCGGGAGGCGGCTGGGCCGGCTGCTCCTGCTCCTGTTCGTCGTTCTCGGGCGGAGGCTGGTCCTGCTCCTGCTCATCCTGCTCCGGATCTCCTTCGGGGGGAGGCTGCTGCTGACCCTGATTCTCCTGGTCCTGATCGTCCTGATTCTGGTCCTGCTGGTTCTGCTGATTCTCCTGCTCCTCCATCTGCTCCAGCACGCGCTCGAGATTGTGCTTGGCGTCGAGATCTCCGGGGTTTATTCGCAATGCCTGCTTGAACGCCTCCAGGCTCGCGTCGAGCTGCTGCTGACGGAAGAACGAGTTGCCCAGGTTGTACCAGGCGCCCTCGGCCAGCGCCGTGTCTCCGCTCTCGATGGCGTCCCGGTACGCCTCGAGGGCGCGCTCGAATTCCTGGTTCTGATAGAGGGCGTTGCCCTCGTTGAAGCGGATCAGCGGCGAACCGGGATTCTCGCGCAGCGCCTCCAGGTACATCTCGTGCGCCTCGGCGTAGCGTCCCTCCGCGTAGAGCCGGTTGGCCTCCTCCACCAGCGAGCGCTGGGCGGTCAGCGCACCGGGCACGAACAGCGCTCCAGCCATCAACAGCGTGCCGGTCATCGACAGAAACGCCTTGCTGTTTCTCATTCGGCACCTCCCGTCCAGCGGGCCGCCTGTCTGCCGGCCTCGCCCCTTCTCCGCGCCGGAAGCAGCGGTTCGATCAGCAGCAGCAGGAGCGCCGCTCCCAGGAAAAGCTGGAACTGCTCCTCGAACTGCGCGATCTCACGGGCATCGATCTCGCGCGTCCCCACTGCGCTCATCTCGTCGATGAGGGCGTCGAGTTCGACGCTCTGCGGGGTGCTGAGGTAGAAGCCTCCCCCGGTCGCGTCGGCGACTCGCCGCAAGGTAGCCTCGTCCAGGCGCGTCGTCACGACGTTGCCGTCGGCGTCCCGCTGGAATCCCTGCCTGTTGCCCGCGTCGTCGAACTCGGGGATCGGGACCCCGTCGGGAGATCCGATGCCCACCGTGAAGACGCGCACGGCGGCATCGTTGGCGCGCCGAACTGCATCGTCTACCTCTCCCTCGTGGTCCTCCCCGTCGGTCACGATGAGGAGCACCCGGAACTCGCGCACCTCCTCGTCGAAGAGGTCGAGCCCGACGTTCATCGCCTCCCCGAGATTCGTCCCCTGCACCGGCACCAGATCGACGTCCATGGCGTTCAGGAAGAGCTGGGTGGCGGCGTAGTCGGTGGTCAGCGGGCTCTGTACGAAGGCCTGGCCGGCGAAGGCCACCAGCCCGACGCGGTCGCCCTCGAGCCGGTCCAGCAGGCGAAGGATCTCCAGCTTGGCGCGCTGCAGCCGATTGGGCGCAATGTCCTCGGCGAGCATGGAACGGGACAGATCGAGCGCCACGACCACGTCCTTGCCTTCGCGCCGCACGGTCTCCACCCGGGTGCCGAACTGGGGGCGTGCCAGCGCGGTGAGCAGCAAGCCGACGCTTCCGAGGAAGAACAGGGTGCGCAGCGTCCGGTTGCGCCGGTGCACCGACGCCGCCAGCCGCTGCACGAGCTCGCTGTCGCCGAATCGGTCCAGCGCCTGCCGGCGCGTGCGCGCGCCATGCCAGAGCAGCAGCGCCATCAGGGGCACCAGCAGCAGCCCGAAGAGCAGTTCCACGGATCCGAATCTGAACATTGGCCGCTACGGGAGCTTGCGCAGGAGCGTGTTCGCGAGACCGGCTTCCATCAGCAGAAGCAGGAGCCCGGCCGCGAGGGGGAAGTGGAAGAGTTCGGTATAGCGCGTGAAGTTCTGCACTTCGATTTCCGTGGTTTCCAGCTCGTCGATTTCCTGGTAGATGCTCGCCAGGCTCTCGGTGTCGGTGGCCCGGAAATACTGTCCGCCGGTGGTGCTCGCGACCTCGGCCAGGGTCTCCTCGTCCACGTCCACGCGCACGGTCGCGTAGCGCCGGCCCAGCAGCGGGTCGTCGACCGGCACGCGGGCGGTGCCGCGCGATCCGGCCCCGATGGTATACACCCGCACGCCCAGGGCCTGTGCCATCTGCGCGGCGGTGAGCGGGTCGATCTCGCCGCGGTTGTTGCGGCCGTCGGTGAGCAGCACCACGACCTTCGACTCGGCGACGCTCTCGTTCAGCCGCTTGATCGCGGTGGCGAGCCCCATCCCGACCGCGGTGCCGTCCTCTACCATGCCCACGTCCAGCTCGTCCATCAGCTCGCGCACGACGCCGTAGTCGAGGGTGAGCGGCACCTGGGTGAAGGCCTGACCCGCGAAGACCACCAGGCCGATTCGGTCATTTCGACGCCCGGAGACGAAGTCGGCCGCGACCTGCTTGGCCGCGTCGATGCGGTTGGGCTCGAGATCCTCGGCCAGCATGGAACTCGAGATGTCCAGCACCAGCACGATGTCGATGCCCTCGGTGAGGACGTTCTCGCTGGTGACGCCGGCCCGGGGCCGGGCGAAGGCCACCACCAGCGCGACCACGGCCAGGAGGCGCAGGACCGGCAGGACGTGACGCCAGCGTCCGCCCCGGCGGACGTCCGCGCGCCGTACCGCCGCGAGGTCCGAGTAGACGAGCGAACCGCCCCTGCGCGTCCGGCGCGCGAAGTACCACCACGCGAGCGCGGGGACCGCGAGCAGCAGCCAGAGGAAGGCGGCATCCGCGAACTCGAAGTTCATCGCCCGTCCCCGCCGGCAAGCGGGACGACTTGCGGCTGCGCGGCAACCGCCCCCGTCGGTTCGCCGGCGCCAGGCAAGCCATCCTCC
>VYDD01000147.1:3826-4132 GCA_009843625.1 Gammaproteobacteria bacterium
TCCTCCAGCCCATCGCCCCCTTCCCCTTCCTCCTCCGGCTCGGGCTCCGGGGGCGGCAGGGTCGCGTCCACGAGCGCGCGCGCGTCCGGCACGATCAGAGCGCACGCGGTCGGGCTCGGGCGGTGTTTGGCGAACTTGACCAGGTCGCAGTGCGCCAGGAACGCCGTGAAGCGATCGTGGACGTCCCAGCTCACGCCCGCGTCCTCCAGTTGCTCGAGCACCTCCCCGCTGGTCATCTCCAGCGCCCGAATGGCGTAGCGCCCTTCCAGGTAGCGCCGCATGATGTCCGACACCTCGATGTAGTAC
>VYDD01000353.1 GCA_009843625.1 Gammaproteobacteria bacterium
AGCATCCACTCCGTGAGGGCGTCCGCCGCCTTCCACACACACAGCGTGCAGGTGAGCAGGACGGGGGTCTCCAGCTCCCCCAGCTCCCGCACCTGGGTCACGCCGAGCAGCTTGCCGAAGCCGTTGCCGACGTGAAGCGCGGCCGGCACCCGGTCGCGGAAGACGTTCCCTCCGTGCGGCCGGATGGCCGTCACCCCGGTGCGGACGCGGTCGCCCTCGCGCACCGTGGCGTGCCCCACCAGCACGCCCTCCACGTCCGTGATCGCGTTGTAGGGGCCCGGGGCGAAGATGCCGGGCGCGATCCCGACGTCGCGCGCCCGAGGGCGGGGTTCTTCCTGGGCGGAGGCCGCGGATGCACCCGGGCTCAACCCTGCAGCGACGAGCGCAGCGGCGGCGATGAATGGGCGCGACCGGAATGAACGGCGCCGGATTCGCGCGCCGGGACACGGAAGGGGCGAAGAAGTGACGTTCACGGTCGCGCTCCGGTTCGGGGGTGGGAGTCGGCGGCGTTCATCCACCGACCGCCAGGGTATCGACGATCAGCAGCACCAGCAGGCAGGGCTGATAGAGCAGGGTGCCCAGGAAGACCCGGCGCGCTCGACGGTCCGTAAGGCGCCCCGCGGCCGCGAACGTCACCGCCAGAAGGGCGATGCCCGCCAGCAATGCGCCGGCGGCGTATACGATGCCGGTCAGGTCGAGCAGCACGGGAGCAAGGCTCACCGGAAGCAGCGCGGCGGCGGCCGCCAGCATGCGCAGGCTGAGGAGGCGTCCGTGCTCGTCGCCCGGGGGCGCCATGATGATGCCCGCGCGCGCATAGTCCTCGCGGCAGATCCACGCCAGCGCGAGGATGTGCGGGAGCTGCCATATGAAGAAGATTCCGAACACCGCGAACGCCTGTGCCGACAGCGTGCCCGCCGCCGCACTCCAGCCCACGAGCACGGGAAGCGCGCCGGGGAACGCGCCCACCAGGCTCGCGAGCGAGGTGCGCGTCTTGAGAGGCGTGTACACCAGCACGTAGAGGGCGCTCGAGAGCAGGGCGAGAATCGAGGGCAGCGCGCCGGCGGCGTTCCACAGGTATAGGGCCCCGGCCACGGTAAGCAGGAGCCCGAAATCGCGAGCCTCTCGTGGCTTGACGCGCCCCGACGGGATCGGGCGTCCGCGGGTGCGCGTCATGAGCGCGTCCTCGCGGCGCTCGGCGTACTGGTTGAGCGCCAGCGCGCCACCCGTCACCAGTCCCGTCCCCAGCGCCGTGTGGACGATCAGCAGAACCCCGAGGGCGCCGCCGACCGCGATATAGCAGGACACCCCGGTCAGGGTCATCACGAAACACGCGATCCCGGGCTTGGTCAGTTCCAGATACGCGCCGGGGCCGTGCGGACCGGTCGTGGAGTTCATGTGCTCGGTGCTCGGCGAGCGTAGAGGATTTGGAGGCGGCAAGTTGCCGGGGGTCGCGGGTACACGCAAGTTCCGCGTGTCTCGTCGCACCTGGTTTCGGATGTCCATGAAGCAGATCGCCGCCTTCCTTCTCCTGTGTGCGCTGTCCCTGCCCCATGGGATCCTGGCTCAGCGCAGCGCGGCGCGCGCGGCGCTCGAGGAAGGTGTCCGGCTGGCGCAGGAAGGCGATACCGCCCGTGCTCTGGGTCTTATCGAGCGAGCCGTCACGATCGATCCCGGGTACGCGGAGGCGCACTTCTTCAAGGGGGTGTACCACGCCCGGCAGGCTCCGCGCAGCACGGGTGACTTCCGTCGCCGCATCATCGCCCGCGAAGCGCTGGGCCAGGCGGTGCGCCACGACCCGGAGAATCCCCTGTACCTGCTGGAGCTTGCCAGGCTCCTGATGATGCAGGAGATCCGCGTGGACGCACGCAGGATGCTGCGGCGGGCGCTGGATGTGGCCGAACGCGCGGACGCGCCCACGCTCGCGGAGGTCCACTATCAGCTCGGCATCTTCAGCGAGACGACCTGGCGCCGGCTTCGCTACCGCCGCCTGCTCCCCATCGGCATCGCCGAACTCCATGGGGACATCGCCTTCGAGAGCGCGAACTACGTCTGGGACGTGCTCCAGGCTTCGGGCTACGCCCCGGGGCAGGGAGCCGCCGCGCGCGAGGCCATGCTCGACCACTTTCACCGGGCTCTGACCGCGAATCCCGCGCACATCGGGGCGGCCACCCATCTGCTGGCCTTTTTCTACGACACCGGGCGCATGGCCGAGTTCACGGCCGAAGCCCTGCGCCTGGTGCGCGCCGCCCCTTCCGAGCCCCGCGCCTATCTCGCGCTCGGCCTGGGACTCCACGCCGAGGGCCGCGACGACGAGGCCGCGGGCGCGTTCGAGTATGCGGTCGAGTTGCTGCCGGAGGAGGTGCGCGCGGACTTCCTGGCAGTGTCACGCCTGCTCACGCAGGACGACGCCGAGACCTTCGAGGCGCGGGTCGGGGCCGATCCGGCGGACGCGGCCCGCCGCTTCTGGACCGCCTGGGATCCGCTCTACCTGACGCCGTCGAACGAATACCGGGCCGAATACCTTTCGCGCATGGCCTACGTCGACCTCCGGTTCGGCCTGCCCGAATACGATGTCCCGGGGTGGCGCACCGACCGTGGGGAGATCTGGGTGCGCTACGGCAGGCCGCTGCGCCAGGCGAGCTTCGGGGGCGGGGTGACCACCACCGTATGGAGCTACGGAAGAAACGGGCCGGTGTTCGTGTTCCGGGGCCTGCCCGGATTCCGCGGAGCCACGTTCGCCGACGACTTCCGCTTCTACGCAGAGAACTACCGGGCGCGCCAGCCTGCGCGCTTCACGGCGCCGTCGCTTCCCGCGCTCCTGCAGGTACCCGCTCAGATCGCGCGCTTCCGGGGTGTGGACGGCGGGATCGATCTGGAGGTGCACGCGGCCGTCCCGCTGGATTCGCTCCGCGAGGCGGTCGGTGTTGCCACAGCCACCTTCGAGACCGGCCTCTTCGTGGTCGAGCCGGACGGCGCCGAGATTCGCCGGGTCACCGAGGCCCGGGAGGTGACCTTCGAGGAAGGCCGCGCGCTCCCCATGAGCTGGCGCACGACCGTGCCCGCCGGGCAACCGCACATCGTGTCCGCGGAGGCGCGGGATCCGCTCAGCTGGGCGGCCGCCGTGCACCGGGCGCGCGTGGACGCCCGCAGCTTCCCCGCCGGCGAACCGAGCGTAAGCGACATCCTCCTGACCCGGTCGCTCGAAGTCGTCACGGATCCTCCGCGTACGCGCACCGACTTCCGCATGGTGCCCGAGCCCACGCTCACCTACGCCCCCGATGACGAGATCGGCGTCTACTTCGAACTCTACAACCTGCTGCCCGACTCGAACCAGGTGGCTTCCTACGACCTGGAGCTGGCGGTGACGGTGGAGGAGATCCATCGGACCGGCTCGTTCCTGCAGCTGCTGGGCGAGCTGGCGGACCGTTGGGGGCTGAGCGCGGAGGGCGACCAGGCCGTGCGCCTCACCTTCAGCAAGGAGAACCGGGTGCAGGCGCGCGACATGCTGCCCGAGTACTTCACCATCCGGCTCGACGAGCCGCCGCCGGGCCGCTACGGGCTGCGGCTGCGGGTCCTGGACCGCAATGCGCGCGTCCAGCTCGAGGTGGAGCGGGAATTCCAGGTGCGGGAGCCGTGAGCCACCCGGCCTGCCGCCGGCTGCGCCCGGAGCGGTGGCGCGCGCGAGGACCGGCTCGGGCCCGGGATCGCGCCCCGGACGGTTCGTGGAACAGGTGCGGGCTGGCCGTGTGCGCCATCGCGCTGGTGGCGGCCGTAGCGCTGCCGCCGCCCACGCCCGGGGCAGCGCAGGAATCCGGTCCCGGCGGCCACCGCAAGTGGCTGGGGGGCGCGATCGGAGCCGTGGTCATCGGCATCCCGACGTTCACTTCGGCCGACTTCAGTCCCAACCTGGGCACCTGCACCCGTACGGAGTGCTTCGCGCCGCTGGCCACGGCTGTCGGGTTCACCCTGGGCTTCCTGCTCGGCAAGGAATTCGACGACGGGGCCGCGCGACGATTCGTGGCGGGTCCCCGGCTGAACCTCCGGCCGCGACAGACGGTCCAGCTTCCCTTCCTGCCGGACCGGGGCCGTGTGGCTGGGTCGGCCGCGCTCCTGAGCGGAGCTGAAG
>VYDD01000335.1 GCA_009843625.1 Gammaproteobacteria bacterium
GCGATTCGCAGGCCCGGTGCGGCGATTCGCAGGCCCGGTGCGGCGATTCGCAGGCCTGGTGCGGCCATTCGTTGGCCTGGTGCGGCGGCTTGCTGGCCTGACACTGGTGTTCGGCCCGTTGTGGCTGGTGGCGCCGGCGGCGCAGGCGGAGCTGTACTACCTCATCGTCGGCGGCCTGGGCGGCGAGCCCGCCTACGCCAATCGATTCCTCGCGCAGACCGAAACACTTGCCGATGCCGCGGCGCGCTCGCTGGGCGACGATGCCCGGGTCACGCTCCTGAACGGCGAGGACGCCACTCGCGAAGCGCTCACCGAAGCCCTGCAGGGATTGGCGCAGACCGTCACGCCCGCCGATACCCTGGCGGTCTTCCTGGTCGGCCACGGCACCTACGACGGCTTCGCCTACAAGTACAACCTCCCGGGCCGCGATCTCGACGGCGAGGAACTGGCCGAACTGCTCGGCGCCGTGCCCGCCGGCCGCCAACTGGTGGTCAACACCACCAGCGCCAGCGGCGCGGTGCTTGAATCCTGGGCGAAGGAAGGGCGTACGCTGATCACCGCCACCCGCAGCGGCGGCGAGCGCAACGCCACCCGCTTCGCCGAGCACTGGACGGCGGCGCTGTCCAGCGAGAGCGCCGACACCAACCGCAACGGCATCATCACCGCGCAGGAAGCCTATGACTACACCGAGCGGATGGTGGCGGAGAGCTACGAGAATGAGGGCACGCTGGCTACCGAACACCCGCAACTGACGGGCGAGCCGGCGGAGTCGTTCACCGCCGCGCGGCTGGCGGCCCGGGTGGCGCTGACCCAGGAGCTGGAGCGGCTGTTCGCCGAGCTGGACGGCCTGGAAGGCCAGGTCCAGGCCCTGCGCACCCGGCGCAGCGAGATGGCCAGCGATGCCTACCTGAACGAATTGCAGGCCCTGCTGCTGGAGCTGGCGCTGGTGCAGCAGCGGATCGACGATGCCCGCGCCGAAGAATAGCGGCGCGGGGTGCTTTCTGCGGTCTGCGGGGCCACAGGCTCCCGGGCCACAGGCTCCCGGGCCACAGGCTCCCGGGCCACAGACTCCCGGGCCACAGGCTGTCGGACCACGGGCTTTCCGCCCATGAACCGCCGGGCCCTGGCGGCCTGTCCGGTGCGGGCCGCGGTGGCAGCGATCGCCCTGGCGGCGTCGGCTCTGGCATTGCCCGCTGCGGCGCAGTCCATCGGCGCCCAGCCTTTCGACTACTCCCCCGGCCGCGATCCCGTGCTGCAGCCCTGCGACGAGCGCTACCACCGCGGCGAGCGGGCCGAGGCCGCGGCCTGCTACACGCGGGTCTCCGCGGAGAGCCTCGACGGCGCCGTGCGCGCCGAGGCGGCTTGGCGGCTGGGCGACCTTCAGGCGGCCAACGCCTTCTTCCGCACGGCCCTGGAGCTCGATCCTGAGTCCTTTACCATCCGGGAGCGCTGGGGACGGCTGTTCCTGGCGACCCACCAGGCGGACGAGGCCGCGAGGCTCTTCACGGAGGCGCTGGACCTCAACGAGGACTACACGCCGGCCAGGCTCGGCATCGCGGCGGTCGCACTGGGCCGCTTCGAGGACCGCGCCAGAACCATCGTGGAGGAGGTTCTGGAGGGTGACGGGCGGCACCTTGAAGCGCACCTGATCTCGGCGCGGTTGAGCCTTGAGAACGGTGGGGTCGATGCCGCCAGGGAGGCCCTGGACGAGGCGCTTGACATCGCCGAGGCGCAGGACCTGCCCCCGCTGGAGGTCTACTCGCTGCATGCGGCGGCGGACGTGCTGCAGGGCATCACCGCCAGCGAATGGACCGATCGCGCCCTGGCCTACAACCCCTCCTACGGCGAGATCCACGCCACACCGGCCTACTACTACCTCATCAACCGGCGCTACCGCGAAGCCGTCGAATTGCTGTTCGAGGCGGTGCGCATCCAGCCGGATCTGTGGACCGCCCACGCCGAACTGGGCGTCAACCTGTTTCGCCAGAACCGCGTCGAGGAGGCGCAGGCGCACCTGGCGCTGGCCTACCAGGGCGACCCCTTCAGCGCACAGACGGTCAACACGCTCAGGCTGCTCGACAGCCTCGAGAATTTCGTGGTGCTGAGGCGTGAGCTGCCGGAGCGGGAGGTCGGCGCCCCGGCAATGCTACTGCGTCTCCACAAGGACGAGGCGCCGGTCATCGATGCCTATGTCACCGGCCTGGTCGCCGACAGCATTCAGGCCTTCACCGAGCGCTACCAGTTCGAGCTCGAGGAGGACGTGGTCGTGGAACTCTACCCGGAGCACGACGACTTCGCGGTCCGGACCCTGGGGCTGCCCGGCATCGGCCTGCTGGGCGTGGCGTTCGGGTACCTGGTGGCCATGGACAGCCCCTCCGGCAGCCGCGAGGGCGAGTTCCACTGGGGGACGACGCTCTGGCACGAGGTCGCCCACATCTTCACCCTGGAAGCCACCGGCAACCTGGTGCCCCGCTGGTTCAGCGAGGGGGTGTCGGTCTTCGAGGAGTGGAGCACCGGCCCGCTGCCTGGCCGGCACATCCCGGTGCGGGTGCTCGAAGCCATGGCGGACGACCGCTTCCTGCCGGTCGCCGAACTGGACGGCGGCTTCATGCGGCCCACCTATGAAGGCCAGGTGATCGTCTCATATACCCAGGCCGGGCTGCTGTGCCAGTACATCGCCCTTGAGTGGGGCCAGCAGGGGCTGGTGGACATGCTGAACGGCTTCGCCGACGGACTGAGTACCGCCGGGGCGATTCGCGAAGGCCTGGGCGTTGCGCCAGAGGATCTGGACCGCGGTTTCAGGGAGTTCCTGGAAGCCGAGTTCCGCGCCACGCTGGACGTGCTGGAAGAGTGGCAGGGACTCACGCAGGCAACCTACAGGGCGCTGGACGCGGGTGACTGGGAGGAAGTAGTGGACCAGGCGGAAACAGCCGTCGGGACATACCCGGACTACGTCGACGACGGCAACGCCTACATCCCCATGGCCATGGCGCTGGAAGAACTCGACCGGCGCCCGGAGGCCATGGACACCCTGGAAACCTACTGGCGGCTCGGCGGTTATTCCCCGGGCGCCCTTCGGCGGCTGGGCACCTGGCTGCACGACGCCGGGCGCCCGGTCGACGCCATCGCCGTCTACGACGACCTGATCATGGTCACGCCCCTGGACGCCGAGGTGCACACGACCCTCGGCGACTGGATGCTGGCCGAGGGCATGGCCGACGGCGCACTGCGCGAGTACCGGGCGCTGATGGCCACGCAACCCCACGACATGGCGGGCGCCCACTACCGGCTCGCCACGGCTTTTCTTGCGCTTGAGGATCAAGCCAGGACCCGGGAGCATCTGTTGTATGCTCTGGAAATCGCGCCCCACTACCGTGAGGCGCAACAACTGTTATTGGAGATCGTACGTTGAGCAATGCACTGGATACCGAAGAAGCCCGCGGCCTGATCGAGTCCTTCCACACTGCGCTTGAAGGCATTCGCACGCAGGTCGGCAAGGTCATCATCGGCCAGGAGGAGGTCGTGGACCATCTCCTGGTGACCCTGCTGGTGGGCGGGCACTGCCTCATCACCGGCATGCCCGGCACCGCCAAGACGCTGCTGGTGCGCACGCTGGCCATCGCGCTGGGCCTGAAATTCAAGCGCATCCAGTTCACCCCGGACCTGATGCCCACGGACGTCACCGGCACCGACGTGATCGAGGAAGACATCACCACGGGTCACCGCACCTGGACGTTCGTGCCGGGGCCGATCTTCGCCAACGTGCTGCTGGCGGACGAGATCAACCGCACGCCGCCCAAGACCCAGTCGGCGCTGCTGGAGGCCATGCAGGAGCTCACGGTGACGGTGCGCGGGGACCTGCACGAGATCGACCCGCCGTTCTTCGTGCTGGCGACCCAGAACCCCATCGAACTGGAAGGCACCTACCCGTTGCCGGAGGCGCAGCTCGACCGGTTCCTGTTCAACGTGATCCTGGACTACCTGGACGACGACGAGGAACTGGCGGTGGTGGACCGCTATACCACGCGCATGGATATTCCCGCCGTGGATGCCTGCACGGGTCCGGAGGAGATCGTCCGGTTC
>VYDD01000095.1 GCA_009843625.1 Gammaproteobacteria bacterium
GCCTGGACGAGTTGTTCGGACCACCCGTGGGCGTCGCCGCGCTCACCGGGATGGCGCGCGGCCTCGGCGCCGACGTCCCCTTCTTCCTGTCGCCGTCGCCGCTCGCACTGGGTGGCGGCCGAGGCGACCACCTCACGCCGCTGCCCCCGCTGCCGCCCCGACCGGTGCTTCTGGTGGGATCACCGGAGGGGGTCGGGACGGCCTGGGCGTACACCCTGCTCGCGCGCGGGCGGCGTCGGGGCGTGGAGTCGCCGTCCGCCGGTCAGCCGGTCCCCCTCACCCCGGCCCGCTGCCGGGACTGGGCGACCGTGGCCGGGATGGCCCTTAACGACTTCGAGGCGCCCATCTTCGCCGTCCGCCCCGACCTCCGCGACACGATGCTCTCGCTGCGCGACACCTCGCCCCTGCTGGCGCTCATGTCGGGCAGCGGCAGCACGATCTTCGCGGTCTACCCGCACGAGGAGTCGGCTGCGCGAGCTCACCGCCAGGTCCAGCCGCTGCACGGAGACGGACACGTCCATCTGGCGACCACCCTTTCGAGGTTTCCCGCGCTGCAACCGACGTAGCGCGCCCCGGTTCACTCTTGAGACCGCAGCGGCGCACGAGTAGGATTCCGAGAGCCATCGTGGGTGGCCCGTCGTCTAATGGCAGGACACCGGTCTTTGGAACCGGCGGTGGTGGTTCGAATCCACCCGGGCCAATCCGCTCCCGCCTCGAAGGAGGAGCCCTCATCGCGAGTCCGGTTCTCGCCCCCGCCACGCTCGCGCTGGCCGCGACCCTTGCAGTGTCGTCCGTTGCGGCCGCGGTTCCTCCGCGGGAGGAACGCAACCTGCCCTCGGATCCATCTCCGCAGGAGGCGTCGGTTCAGCCCGATTCCTCCGCGATCCACGACCGGGCCCGCGGCGCGCAGCGGCGCTTCGAGCGTGTGCGCGTGCAGCATCTGCCCCGGTCCATGGAGCCCGGTTCCTCCCCGTGCGACGAACTCATCGGCCGCATGTGCTACTGGCACGGAGACAATCACCACGAGCCGGATCCGGAGGCCGTGGAGATCACCGTGGCGCGCGAGGAACTTCTCGATACCCTCGCGCACGCCGCGCGGCGGCTGCCCGGCGACGGCTGGATCGCGGGCCAGCGCGTCTTCTACCTGGTGGAGGCGGGCCGGGCGCACGAAGCGCTCGAGGTTGCCCGCGACTGCGCCGCTCCGGAGCCCGACCTGTGCCACCTGCTGCACGGTCTCGCACTCCATCGGCTGGAGCGGTTCGAGGACGCGGAGCGCGCCTTCCGCCTGGCGCTGGACGCGATGGATCCTCGCGACGCCGAAGAGTGGCTTTCGCTGGCGCTCCTGCTGGAGAGGACGGATGAATCCGGCCTGAACGGCCTCGATCCGCAAGCGCGCGAGGCGGCGAGCCGCAGGCTGTGGGCGCTCGCCGATCCCTACTACCTGGTGCGCGGCAACGACCGCTGGACCGAACACATGAGCCGGCACGCCGTGAGTCGCATTCAGCGGCGCGCGCGCAATCCCCACGGGCTGCCGTGGACATCCGGCCTCGATGAACTCGCCATTCGCTACGGGCAGGAAACCAGCTGGACCCGATACGTGCCCACCAGCGGATCGAGCATGACTCCGCGGGTGACCGGGCGCCATCCTCCCCACTCCGAGCGGTACATGCCCCCGGACGGCGTGCTGACAGGCGTAGGCAGCCTGCCCCCGGGCATGGTCTGGGGCGACCCGGTGGAACGGCCTCGCAGCGCGTATGCGCCATCCTATGCCCCCGAACTGGGGACGATGTACACCGTGCTCGCCCGCTTCCGGCGCGGCGACTCGCTGCTGGTTGTGGCTCCGTTCCGGTTCGAACCGCGGGACACGTCCGGAGCAGTGCCCGGCCCGGGCAGCCCGGAAGCAGGGAGTGAGCATCGGCGCGATGTTCAGGCGGGACTGTTCCTGGTGCCCTGGGCGGAGACGACCGGGGAGGTGCGTCCGCCGACGCAGCGCATGCTTTCGGACAGGGGCACGCTTTCGCTCGTGGTGCCGCTCGGCAGCTACGTGTACAGCGTGGAAGCCCTCGACCGCCGGGCCGGCCATGGAGCGCGCTTTCGCGGAGACCTCGCGCTGGGTCCGCATCCGGATGACATCCCGGATCTCTCCGACTTCCTGATCATCGAAGCTCCGGACCGGATGCCCGAGTCGGTCGATGACGTCCTGGACCATGCGCTGCCTTCACTGGCGCTCGGCGGGCTGCAGGAGCTGGCGGTCGCGTGGGAGGCCTACGGGCTCGGAACGGGCGAAAGCCGGATCGCCTACAGCCTCGGAGTCGAGCCGCTCGACCGGTCGTTCTTCCGCCGGCTGGGAGAGTTCCTGAGGCTGGTGGGGAGAGGGGATCCCCTGACGCTGGAGTGGATCGAGCCGAGCCCGGGCCAACCGGGTGCGCACTTCCGCTCCGTCGATCTCGATTTCAGAAACCTGGAACCCGGGATCTACGAGCTTCGGCTGGAGCTCCGCGTCGACGACTGGGCTCCCGTGATACGACGCCGGCGTGTGCAGATTGTCGGGTAGCGCGGGCGCGCTGGCGCCCGAGCAAAGCGCGCGTTGACGCTCCTCTCCGGGGTGTCTACACTTAACGGCTACCGTCACGTCGAACGCCCCCTGAACGCCAGCTTACGGTGACGCCCCCATGGACGACCAATACCGCCGCGGTCCGCTGTTGCTCCTGGCTGGCCGGGCCAACCGGCCCCTGGCCGCGGAGATCGGGGAGAGGCTGGGCGAGTCGGCCTTCGGCGCCACGGTGCGGGATTTCGCCGATGGCGAGATCTTCGTCCGGCTGGACCGCAACGCGCGCGGGCGCGATGTCTTCATCATCCAGCCGACGACGACGCCGGCCGACAACATCATGGAGCTCCTGCTCCTCGTCGACGCCGCCGTCCGCGCCTCGGCCGCCCGGGTCACTGCCGTGGTGCCCTACTTCGGCTACGGACGCCAGGACCGCAAGGACCAGCCGCGGGTGTCGATCGGCGCCAAGCTGGTCGCCAACCTGATCGTCGCGGCCGGGGCCGACCGGCTGCTGGGCGTCGATTTCCATCAGCATCAGATCCAGGGATTCTTCGACATCCCCGTGGATCACCTGTACGCCGCGCCCGTGCTGACCCGGTACTTCAGCGACATGAACCTGGATGATCTGGCCGTCGTCGCGCCGGATGCGGGCTCCACGAAGATGGCGCGCGGCTTCGCGCGCCGCCTCGGGGCGTCCCTGGCGGTCATCGACAAGCGCCGGCGCACCGCGAACGTGGCGGAAGTGGTCAACGTGGTGGGCGAGGTGGAGGGCAGGACCTGCCTGATCGTCGACGACATGGTCGACACCGCGGGCACCCTCACCAACGGCATCTACGCCCTCAAGGAACGCGGGGCGGCCGCCGTCTATGCCTGTGCAACCCATGCCCTCCTGTCGGGAAGGGCATCCGAGCGGCTGCAGGGAGCACCGGTCGAGGAAGTCGTGGTCACCAACACCATCGGCATCGCCCCGGAGTTGCGCTTCCCCAAGCTCAAGGTGCTGTCCGTGGCCGGGCTTCTCTCCGATGCCATCCGCTACATTCACTCCAACGCCTCGGTGAGCCAGCTGTTCAGGATGCCGGCCCGCGAGGCGCCGATCGTGGTTGATGCCGGTGACGGCGATCCCGCGTCGGCAGGCGCGTGGATCGATGCGCGCAGCCAATCCCCCCTTACAGCTTCCTGAAACCGACGAAGAGCCCGAAATGAGCGTAGCAGAAGCATCCCTCCAGGCGAGCCGCAGGAACAAGACCGGCAAGGGCGTCGCACGCCGCCTGCGGCGAGCGGGGCGTATCCCGGCGGTCGTGTACGGCAAGGACATGGACCCCATCCCGCTCTCGCTGGACGAACAGGAGGCAGTCAACCTGTTCCAGTCCATACCGGTGGCAAACACGGTTCTTCAACTGGACATCCGCGGTGAAGAGACGTTGCGGACGCTGGTGCGCGAGATCCAGACCCATCCGTTCCGCCCCGATATCATCCACGTCGACTTCATGCGTCTGCGTCACGGCGTCGCCGTGGAGTTGAACGTCCCG
>VYDD01000244.1 GCA_009843625.1 Gammaproteobacteria bacterium
CTGCGGGATCCTATCCGGGGAGGGCGCTCTGGGCATCCTGAGGAAGCTGGTGCTGCCGGTCATCGCGGGGGCCGCCGTCTACTACGCGGTCTTCGGCGGCGAACACTCCATGATCGAGGTGGGATCCGCGCGCTCGCAGGTGAGGCAGGAACAGCGTGCCCTCGATCTGCTGCGGGCGGAGGTGGATTCGCTCACGGCCCGCGCCGACTCCCTGAGAAACGATCCGCTGACGCTGGAGCGCCTCGTGCGCGAGCGTCACGGGATGATTCGCGAGGGTGAGATCCTGTACCGCTTCGCGGACGATGTCGGCGCCGAGGAGCCGGACGATTCCACGGGAAGCAGGTAGTCGGCTCCGGCCCTACGGCTCCTCCGCGCGTCAGTGCCCTCAGGCCGGGTCTTCCTCCGCCCCGGCCGTCTCCTTCGCCTCGGTCGCGGAATCGGCGATTCTGCGAACCGCGTCCGCGAGCAACTGCCCCGAGGTTCCTTCCGGGAGGAGCGCGGGCGTCCCTTCGGCCACGGCCTTGGCGGCCGCCAGCCCCGTGCTGGTCGTGCCCGCGGACATGAGCTCCATCGGAATCGGGAAGACGGTGGTGGAGTTGTTCTCCGCGGCGATCTCGACGGCCGTCTGCAGATAGCGAAGCTGCAGGGCCATGGGGTACTCCTGAATGACCGCCGCCGCGTCCGCGAGCTTGCGGGATGCCTGGAACTCACCTTCCGCCGCGATCACCTTGCCGCGGCGCTCGCGCTCGGCCTCGGCCTGCTTCGCCATCGCCCGCTTCATCTCCTTGGGCAGATCGATGTCCTTGATCTCGACGCCCGTAACCTCGATGCCCCAGGGATCGGTTCCCTCGTCAATGATGTCGCGCACGATTTCGTTGATACGTTCGCGCTCGGCGAGCAGTTCATCCAGCTCCGACTGGCCGATGACGCTGCGGAGCGTCGTCTGTGCCAGCTGGGAGGTGGCGAAGTAGTAGTCCTCGATCTCGACCACGGCCTTCGCCGGGTTGGTCACGCGGAAATACACCACGGCGTTGACGGTGACGCTGACGTTGTCCTTGGTGATCGTGTCCTGGGGCGCGATGTCCAGCGCCACGATGCGCAGGTCCATCCGCTTCATCCGTTCCAGCCCGTAGGGCACGAGAAAAATCAGCCCGGGCCCCTTGGCGCGGGTGAGCTTGCCGAGCCGAAAGACCACGCCTCGCTCGTATTCCCAGAGGACGCGAAAGCTGGTGAGGAGGCCGGTGGCGGCGACGACGATGCCCACGATCATCGGGATGTCCATTCGGATCGCTCTCCCTCGGAACTCCGCCAACGCCGGTCCATGCCCGCTGGCGCCGGGGGTCCTCTGACAGGTTCGGGAAAATCCGCGGCCCCTGACGGTGCCGCTTGACACGCTATCTTCTCAAAACTAGCGTTTTCGCGATGTCCCCGCCGGAGTAGCTCAGCTGGTCAGAGCAGCGGAATCATAATCCGCGTGTCGGGGGTTCGAGTCCCTCCTCCGGCATCGCTTTCCTGCCCCGCCCCGCAGGGACCTGACCGTCCCGGCGGGGTTTCATATCTGTCCGTGCCCCGTGCGAGCCTGGTGGCACAAGCGGGAGACACCCGAAAGCGACGAGCAGGACCATGGCTGATCTGATCGAACGTGAGCTGAGTCGGCGCAAGGCGAGGATGGCCCGCGTGCTGGAGCGCCCGCTGCGGGTCCGGGAAGGGGCTGGCGCGCCCCTGTCGCCGGACCGCCGCGCCTACTACCTGGATGAAGCTCGGGAGCTGTACTGGAACGAGCTGGAGTGGGAAAACATCACGGGCGAGGAGCGTCTCGACGACGGTCCGTTCACCGAACTGGCCTTCCCCGGCTTTCTCGCGTTCGTGCGCGGATTGCTGTTGCGCGAATCCATCGACGAGCGTGGCACGCCCGCAGACCCGCATCCCGCCATCGTCGAAGAGATCCTGAACTTCCTGGCCGGCAGGGTGGTGACCCTCCGCGCCGAACTGCGTGAGCAGGATCCCGAGTGGGACGTGGAGCAGAGCGAAAGGGAATTGTCCATGACCGAGCCGCTCATCGATCTGGTGCTTGCGCTGTTGTACGAGGTCACCCCGCCGGAGCGGGTGCGCCTGGAACAGGCCGCGGCGGATTGACGACGCCGGCCCGGCGGCGCTCCATGCGTGCGGCCCGGCGGGGATGGGCCGGCTGGCCCGCTCGCCGGCCAGGTCATCCCTACCTGGCGGGCGCTCCCCTCTTCATCGCCCACCGGGGTGGAGCCGCGCTGGCGCCCGAGAACACCATGGCGGCCTTCACCGCCGCGGTGGAGCAATGGGACGCCGACGTGCTGGAGATGGACGTGCACCGGACCGCGGACGGCAGGGTGGTCGTGATTCACGACGCCACCGTGGACCGCACCTGCGATGGCAGCGGCGCCGTGCGCGAGCTTCCGTGGAGCGAGGTGCGTGCGCTCGACGCCGGCCATCGTTTCCGCGATCCGGCCGGCGAACCGGCCTTCCGGGGCCGGGGCGTGGGCATCCCGCTGCTGGACGAGGTGCTCGAGACCTTCCCCGACACGCGCATCAACGTGGAGGCCAAGACCCCCGAGGTCGCGCCGCTGCTGGTCGAGACCGTCCTCCGCCACGGAGCGCAGCATCGGGTGCTGATGGCCGCGGAGCTGGAGGGCGCGCGGCCCTCGCGGCACGGCTATCCCGGCCCCCACGGAGCGTCCCGCCGCCAGATCCGGCTGTTCCATCTGCTGCACCACCGGCCGCTCGGGTTCCTGTATACGCCCCGTGCCGACGCCCTCCAGGTGCCGGACGCCTGGATGGGCACGCGGGTCGTCACGCCGCGCTTCGTCCGCGAGGCGCACCGGCGCAACATTCCGGTCCACGTCTGGACCATCGATGAGCCGGCCGACATGCGCCGACTACTCTCGTGGGAGGTCGACGGCATCCAGTCCGACCGCCTCGACCGGCTGGCGCGCGTCCTGGTGGAGGAGACCGGCAGGCCTCCCCCGCCGGCGCTCTCCGCCGCCGGCGCGGGTGCCGCCGCGACGACCGGCGAACAGGCGACATGAGCAGGCCCGACCGGTCGCTGGCCGCCCGCTTCCGCGCGGCGTTGGCCGAGGACGGGGTCGTAGCCGGCGGCGGGCGGGTTCTGGTGTCGCTCTCGGGCGGCCTCGACTCGACCGTCCTGCTTCACCTCCTGCGCTTCACGCCGGGCCTCCCGCCGCTCGAAGTGCACGCCGCCCACCTCGATCACCGCATGCGTCCCGGGAGCGCCGAAGACGCCCACTGGGTGAAGGGCCTTGCGCGCGCCTGGGGGGTGCCACTGGTGTCGCGCGCGGTCGCCCGTCCCCCCGCCAACGAAACCGAGGCGCGCCGGGCCCGCTATCGCTTTCTGGAGGAGGCGCGTACCGGGACCGGCTGCCAGTGGGTGGTGACCGCCCATCACGCGGACGACCAGGCCGAAACGGTCGCCTACCGGATGTTGCGGGGCACCGGCCTCGCCGGCCTGGCCGGGATCCCCCGCACTCGCGAACCGGGGCTGTACCGGCCGCTGCTGCCCTTCTGGAAGCGCGAACTCGCCGCCTACGCCTCTGCCTCCCGCCTCCGTCACCGGACCGACCCCACCAATCGGTCGGCCGACATCCCACGCAACGTGGTCCGCCGTGAGCTGCTGCCGCTCGCCGAGGAGCGGGTCGCACCGGGCGCCCGCCGGGCCCTCCACCGTCTGGCCCGCCTGGCGGAAGAGGAGATCCGCCTCTGGCACGCCGTGGTTCCGACGCTGCTCGCGGGTCTTGGAGTGCGGCGAACCGAAGAAGGCGTCTCGTTCAGCCGCGACGGCTACCTGCAGTGCGATCCCCTGGTGCGCGCCAGGCTCATCCGGGAGCTGGCGGCGGAGTCCGGCGCCAGCCTCGATGCCCGCGGCACCGCTCTGGCGTCGGAGTTCGCCTGCTCCGGCGGGAGCGGCCAGTCGATCGACCTCCCCGGCGGAGCCGTTCTGTCCCTCGCCTATGAGCGTCTGGTCATCGCGCGCGCCGCCTCGAGGATCGCCGGGGGGCATCCCCC
>VYDD01000030.1 GCA_009843625.1 Gammaproteobacteria bacterium
GGCTGGCACTCTCGTGGGTCTGAAGGATCGCGAGTTACCTGCAGTTCGACGGGTACGCTGGAAGCTGATCTTCAGAGGCGGGTCCGCGAGACTCTCGAGAGGGCCGGCTAGCGGAGGAGAGGCGGTGGTTACACGGCAGGAACGCGCCCAGTTGAACCTGCTGTCCGAGATCGCCAGGAGCCTGGCGGAGCTGACGCGTTCCGCGGAGCGCATCGCAACGACGCTTGGTCGAATCGACGGCGCGCTCGACAACATCGAGTCGCGCCTGCGCAGCCTGGAACGCGAGCGCTGACGCGCCCGGAAAGACGGCGGAAACAGGGAAGGCCGGCTCCCCCGGTGGAACGGGGAAGCCGGCCTCTTCTTTGCCGGGTGATCGGCTACCGGTTCGCGAACACCGGTGCGGCCTGAGGCATGGCCATGCCGTCGTGGCGTGATTCCGAAGCGCCGTAATGCACGCCGGTGCCGTCGCCCATCACCGCCTGGCCGTAGCCGAAGCCGCCGGTGCGCGGGGGCCGCACGCTGATCTCGTGGCCGAGCGCGGTCAACTCCGCCCGCACCCACTCCGGGATCATCATCTCCATGTTCACGTCGCAGCCGTCGAAGCTGCCCTTGGTGAAGCGGCCGGCCTCGTGCGCCTGCTGAATGTTCATCCCGTAGTCGACGATGTTGGCGATGAACTGCGCGTGCGCCTGCGGCTGGTTGAAGCCGCCCATGATGCCGAAGCCGATCCGCTCGCCGCCCTCGTTGTTCACCATCAGGCCCGGGATGATGGTGTTGAGCGGCCGCTTGTGCCCTTCGAGCACGTTGGGGTGGCTCTCGTCCAGCGTGAACAGCGCGCCCCGGTTGTGGAGCATGAAGCCAGTGCCCGGCGGCACCAGCCCGGAGCCGAAGCCCGAGTAGTTGCTCTGGATGTAGGAGACGATGTTCCCGTCCTTGTCGATCGTGGTCAGGTAGATCGTGTCTCCGCCGTCCTCGTTGTCGAGCCCGACGAAGCGTGACGGCTCGACCGAGCACATCGCCTGGTTCATGTCGATGAGCTGCGCCCGCTCCCTGGCCCGCTCCTTGTCGAGCATTCCGGCGACCGGAACCTTGCTGAAGCGCGGATCGCCGACGTAGGTGATCATGTCCGCGTAGGCCAACTTCTTGGACTCGATCATGACGTGCAGGGCCTCGGGGCTGTGGAAGCCGTACTCGCCGAGCGGATAGTTCTCCATGATGTCGAGCATCATGAGGGCGGCGATGCCCTGGCCGTTCGGGGGCATCTCGTGCACCGTCCAGCCGCGGTAGGTGGTGGAGATCGTCTCCGTCCACTCGGCCTCGTACCCCGCCAGGTCATCCAGCGTCATGGTGCCGTCGAACTCGTCGGAGATGGCGATGATCGCCTCGGCGGTGGGGCCCTTGTAGTAGCCGTCGCGGCCATCAGCGACGATGCGCCGCAGGGTGGTGGCGAAGTCGGGGTTCTTGAACACTTCGCCCACCTTGGGCGCCCGCTCGCCGTCGACCAGGTAGGTATGGGCGCTGTTGGGATGCTGCTGGTGCATGTCGACCGACCCCGCCCACATGCGCCCGGTGACCTCGTGGATGGGGAAGCCGTGCTCGGCGTACCAGATGGCGGGCGCGAGGATGGTGCCGAAGTCGAGGTTGCCGAAGCGCTCGCGCATGGCGTCCCAGCCGGCGATCACCCCCGGCACGGTGACCGAGTGGATGCCGCGGCGGGGCATGCTCTCGTGCCCCAGTTCCTTCAGGTACTGGGCGTCGAGGGCCGCGGGCGACCAGCCGCTGGCGTTCAGCCCGAAGATCTCCTCGGTCTCGGCCAGGTAGATGATGGCGAACAGGTCTCCGCCCAGGCCGTTGGAGGTGGGGTCCATGAGCGCGAGCGCCGAGTTGGCCGCGATGGCCGCGTCGATGGCGTTCCCGCCCTGCTCGAGGATCTGCACGCCCACTGACGACGCCAGCGGGTTGTTGGTCGCGACGATCCCCATCTCGGTGTTCACCACCGAGCGGCCGGTCACGGGGAGCGGGACCTCGCCGCCTTCCATCGCTGCCTGCTCCATCACGCCCTGCGGGGCGCAGGCGGTTGCGAGGGTCAGGCAGACGAAGGCGGCGAAGTTACGGACGGGACGGGAATACCGCATGCATCAACCTCCGGGCGAAAAGCGGGCGGGCGCCCGGGGGCGCCCCTCGATTACAGTCGATAAGTGTAGTTCAGCTTCAGGGCTCCGCCCCTCGAGAGGGTCATGAACCTGGGATCCGCTCGCGGATCGAAGTCCAGGGTATCGCATCCGGAACCCGCTCCGTACAGGGAGCAGTCGCGCCAGTTGTGCGTGTACAC
The DNA here is from genome assembly GCA_009843625.1 of Gammaproteobacteria bacterium. Taxonomy (GTDB): domain Bacteria; phylum Gemmatimonadota; class Gemmatimonadetes; order Longimicrobiales; family Gaopeijiaceae; genus BD2-11. Next base: position 2,333 of record VYDD01000030.1, read on the forward strand.
CAGGTAGAGATCGTTGCCGGGCTCGATGATCCAGCGCAGCCGTGCGAACAGGCCGATGATCTCGCTGCGGCTGTCGTACTGGAGCTGGTTGGTGAGGCTCACCCAGGGGCTGGGATTCCACTCGGTCTCCAGCTCGTAGAGGCTGGTTGTGAAGTCGCCGGTCGGCAGGTGCGCGTCGTTGTACTCGATGTTGGTCGAGATGTTGATGCCCGGGTTGGGGCGGAACGAGATCCGTCCGCCGTAGCGGGTTCGGTCGCCGGCCCAGAAGCCACCGGTGCTCACGGACCCGTAGAGGGACACCCGCCGCCGGCCGGCGGTGTTGCCGCGTATCGAATACTCCCAGTTGGTGTAGTCGCCCGGCAGGATGTCGACCCCGTCCACGATCTGGTAGCCGAAGTCCAGGAACTCGTAGGTGCGCTTGGCGTTGAGATTGAATCCGTCCCCGCTCTCGAAGCGGACGCCCAGCACGTTCAGGTCCCACTCCCGCTCTTCCACGATTCCGGTGCCCAGCTCTTCCAGGTGCCGGAACTGCACGGAGAAGTCGAGGCTCCGGATCCAGTCGATGGACGACGGCCTGGGGGACCAGCCGATGCGCGGCTCGACCCGCCGGAAGTCGTTCCGTGCGACGAAGCCGACGGCGGGGCTGTAGTCGTCGCCGAACTGCCGGTAGGAAATGTGCCCGGACCAGATGTCGTTGGGCAGGTTCAGGCGGAATCCGTGCGCGGACAGGTCCGTTGTGGTTCGGACCACCGTCGGGTCCGGATTCGAATTCCAGACGTAGAATGCTTCAAGCTGAAGATTCTTGTTGCCGAGGAAGTTGCGCGTGTTGAAGGCGAGGTCCACGCCCGCCGTGTGCTGGTCGTCGGGGGAGGCCACCGACTCACCTGGCAGCGGGGTCGCGGCCGACGTTGCGCGCCGCGTGTAGATGGCCCCGATGGTGGATTGCTCGAAAATGCGCCGCTTGACGCGGGCCACGGAGAACTGCTCGCGCGTGAAGTCCTGGACGATCCCCTGGCTATCCGTGTAGTCGTGTTGCCCGGTCCCGATCTGATAGAACCCGATCTCATAGGCGCCGGCCTGGCCGGTCATGCGGGTTCCGTATTCGATCGGAATCTCCTGCCCCGCGTTCAGCCCGATGCGCCGCGAGAAGAACGGCTGCGGTCCGCTGCGGGGCGCGAAGCTGAAGACGCCCGAGCCCTCCAGGAAGAAGGCGCGCCGCTCGCGGAAACGCTGGGGGAAGCGGGTAAGGTTAACCCGGCGCTCGTCGCTCTCGACCTCGGCGAAATCCGTATTGAGGGAGGCGGATGCGCGCAGGCTGGGCGTGATGTTGTAGTCGAGGTCGAGGCTGATGTCCCTGGGGAAGGTGGTGGGCTCCACCGTGCCCGGCTGATTGCGCCAGCTGCCGATGGCCGAACCGCGCGCCTCCAGACCGTAGCCGCGCTGGATCTCGTCCTTGCGGATTCCCACCACGTCCCCGGCGAAGATCGGCTTGAAGAGCCCCTCGATGCGCCGCCATCCGCGCCACAGGATCTCCTCGTTGTTGCGCCGGATCGTCCGCTGGAAGTTGATGCCCCAGTGGTCGGCGTCCTGGTCGAAATTGAGGGTTCGGAAGGGGATGCGGATCTCGGCGGACCAGCCGTCGGGCCGGCGCGAGGTGCGCGCCTCCCAGATGCCGTCCCACGCCTTGTTCATGCCGCCGCCGCCCCAGCCG
>VYDD01000373.1 GCA_009843625.1 Gammaproteobacteria bacterium
CCGCTGCAAGACCCCCACCGCCGGCGAAGTAGTCGCCGAAGAAGAGCGCGATCATCGCCCACATCGGGTAGAGCTCCCACATGTGCCCCAGGTAACCCGCGATGGCGAGCCGGGTCTCGCGGTGACGGAGCACCACCCCCGCCAGCTGCCACGAAAAGGGGCGCCGCTCGAAGCCGTGGGGCCCGTCGCGATACGTCGCCAGCACCAGCAGTCCGCTCGCCGCGCAGGCCAGCGACGCGCCCGCGAGCACCAGTGCCGCACCCCCTCCCTCGACCGACGTCAGCAGGTAGGGGACCGCCTTCCCCACCGTCAGCGCCCCCACGATCGTGCCGATGGCGAAGCCGCGCGCGTCCCGGAACCACGTCGCGATCATCTTCATCGCCGGCGGATAGACCCCGGCCAGGAAGAAGCCCGTGAGGAAGCGCAGAGCCAGTGCCGACCCATACCCCGGCGCGACGATCACCAGCGCGTTCACGGCCGCACCCAGCAGTGCCGAGACGCAGAAATAGCGCTTTGCCGGAAAGATGTCCGCGAGGTTGAGGAACGCCGCGACCGCCGTCCCCGCGACGAAACCCAGTTGTACGACCGTGGTAAGCCAGCCCGCCTGAGCCTCGCTCAGTCCCCACTGCGCCGCCAGCTCCGGCGACAGCGCGCTGGCGGTGAACCAGAGCGACATCCCCATGAGCTCGGCCGCCGCCAGCAGGACGAGGATGCCCCAGGCACGCGGGGGAACACTCGCGCGCGGCGTGGGAATGCGCGCGCGGCGGGCGATTCGGGCCATTCTGGTAACGCCCCTCCTGGGCAGGTGGCCGGTTTCAGTCGGTGGCTGGGCGCATCAAGCCTAGCAGCCCGCGGATGAATCCGCCCGCGCACCGAGAGCAGCGGGGCTGCCAGGCTGGCAAGGCGCCCTCCGAGCCGGCAAGGCGCCTTGGAGGCCGGACGGCTCGGATCGCTACGGGCCGGTTGCGTCCTTTCGCCAATCCGTGCGTCTATTCAGTCAGAAGCCAACCGGAGAAGGGGCGCTGGACCGCGCGACATCATTGCCGACACGAACTTCAGGGAGAAGGCACCATGCGAATCCAACTTGCCCTCAACGTGCGCGACATCGACGAAGCCGTCGACTACTACGGCAAGCTCTTCGGCGCCTCGCCCCACAAGCGCCGCCCCGGATACGCCAACTTCGCCCTCGATGAGCCGCCGCTGAAACTTGTCCTGTTCGAGAACACCGACGCGCCGGAGCGCATCAACCACCTCGGCGTAGAAGTATTCGACGCCGCTCGTGTGCAGGAGGCGGGTTCCCGACTGGCAGCGGCCGACATTCTCGCCGAGACCGAGGAACAGGCCGTCTGCTGTCACGCCGAGCAGACCAAGGTCTGGTCCGACGAACCCCAGGGACTGCGCTGGGAGTGGTACGTGATCACCGACGATGCTCCAGACGTCGGTGAGGCCCCGGCCTGCTGCGATGGCAAGGTGGCGGAAGCAGCCACTCTCACTGCTGCCGCGCCTGCCGAACCCGCGACAGAGGCTTGCTGTGCCGGCTCGGCCGAAGTCTCCGCGCCGGCATGTTGTGACGCCTGATCGCGATGGCCCGGTTGGCGGATCCCACGGAATGAACCGTGGTCCGAGCGCGGCAGGCGACGGCGATGAGGGACTGCGCTGGTCCGAGTTCCAGAGTCGGCTGCGTGGCTACGTGGCCGGCCGCGTCGACCCCGCCTGGACGGACGACGTGACCGGCGACATCCTGCTGCGGCTGCTCAAGAACAAGGAGCGCCTCGAACAGGCCCGCAACCCGCTCGCCTGGGCGTATCGGGTCGCCGCCAATTCCATCACGGATCACTACCGGCGACGCGCCGTCGAGTCGCGCGCCCTGGTACAGGCTCATGCCGAAGCCGCATCCTCGGCTCCGACCGCATCCTTGGCTCCGACCGCGGCTGAGAAGGAGTCGAAGGCAGAGCGGCGACGAATCGAGGCGTGTCTGATGCCATTCATCCTCGATCTGTCGCCGAAACAGGCGGAGGCCCTCCTCCTCACCTCGTTCCAGGGCCTCAGCCAGACAGAGGCTGCCCGCCGTCTCGGGCTCAGCGTCTCAGGCATGAAATCGCGTGTCCAGCGCGCACGCGCGGAACTGAAGCGGCGGTTGCTCGCCTGCTGTGAGTTCGAGATGGACCGCCGAGGCCGGGTGATGGGGATGCTGCCGCGAACCGCGTCGTCCCCCCCTACCGCATCAGCCTCATCGGCCCCACAGGCGGTAACAGCGAGAACCCCACAGCCTCCAGCCGCTGGCGGAAGCGCGTCACGTCCCCCTGGAACACCGCGTTGACGTCGTCCACGATGGTCTGGAGCGCGGTCAGGGCGTTGTTCATCGCCTGGCGCTCGTTGGGAGTGGGAGCATCCCAGGAGCTGGCGAGGGGGCCTGCCACGGCCTGCACCTGGCGCACCGTCGCCTGACCGCCGCAGCCGCCCTGGCACTCGGGGCCGGTGAAGTGGAGCTCCAGCAGCCCGCGCACGACCTCGGACACGGTGCGGCCCTCGCCGCTCAGCGCGTCGTCGTCCGCCAGGGTGGCGAGCACCACGTCCAGCCCGGCGAGGGCTCGCTCCAGGCGGTCCTGCGCCTCGTTCGCGGTGGTGATCCAGCCGGCCGCCTCCCTGCGCGCCGCGATCTTGGCCGCGCGCGCCTCCGGATCGTAGGGGAAGCGGTGGTCGGGGAGCACCTCGAGTGTCCGGGCCGCTGAACCGGCGCCGGCGTTGACCCGCACCGAGTAGGTATCCGGCATCACCTCGATGCCGCCGCCCTCGCTCTCGTCGCGCAGGTCCCACACCACCCGGTTGAGCCCCGGGTCGGCCGTGCCCATTAGCGTCCGCACCACCACCCCGCCGGCGTCCGCGATCTGCACTTCGGCGCTCGCCACCATCTCGCCCGGCGCCAGCCAGTAGTGAATCAGCGCGCCGTACGGCCGCCTGGGTCCGATGAACATGGTGTGGCCGACCGAGCGGTATCCCGTGAGCCCCATCCCCTCCGACTGGGTATGCTGGCGCACCGGGGCGACCGGCATGACCTCCACCGGCCGCGCGGCCACCGTCGGATCGGCCGCCAGCGCCCTCAGCGGCCGCACGTCGTCCACCACCAGCGCCGCGCGTCCGTGCGTCCCCAGCGCCAGGTCGCCGTCGCGCGGATGCACCACGATGTCGCGCACCGGGGTGGGCGGAACGCCGGGATGCTTCCACCAGCTCGCCCCGCGGTCCAGGCTCACGAACAGCCCGAACTCGGTGCCCACGAAGAGCAGGTTGGGCTCCTCCGGGTCCTCCTCGATCACGTGCACGAAGCCGAAGATGTCGTCGCTCGCTATCGACTGCCACGATGCCCCGTAGTCCTCCGTGCGGTAGACGTAGGGCGTCCAGCTGCCGCGCCGGTGGTCGTCGTAGACCATGTACGCCGTGCCGGCATCGTGCTTGCCGGCCTCGATGTGCGGGATCCAGGTAGCCTCGGGCACGCCCGGGACGTTTTCCTCGAGGCTGGTCCACGTAACGCCGCCGTCGCGGGTCACGTGCACCCGCCCGTCGTCGCTTCCCACCCAGATCAGTCCTTCCTCCAGGGCGCTCGGCGCGATGGTTACGAGGGTCGTATGCTCCTCGGCGCCCGACGCGTCGATGGTGAGCCCGCCGCTCAGGTGGGCCTGCTGCTTGGACGGGTCGTTGGTGGTCAGGTCGCCCGAGATGATCTCCCAGCTTGAGCCCTGGTCGCGGCTCCGGTGCACGAACTGGCTGCCGATGTAGATGGTCGTGGAGTCGAAGGGGTCGGTCGCGAAGGCCGCGTTCCAGTGGAAGCGGAGCGTCTCGCCCTCGGGATGCGCGGGGCGGATGGCCTTGCGCTGGCCCGTGACCCTGTCGAAGCGCTGCAGGTTGCCGCGCTGCGACGACGAATAGCCGTAGCGAGGATCGCTCGGATCCGGCGCCGCCACGAAGCCGTCGCCGCTCACCACCCGGTGCCAGTGGGCGTTCATGACCCCGCGCCCGCCCCAGAC
>VYDD01000218.1 GCA_009843625.1 Gammaproteobacteria bacterium
CTTGAACTCCCAGTCCCCGACGCTGCCCCGCTGGGGTCCGGGGTAGATGTGCGAAATGATCGGGTACTTCGCGCTCTCGTCCAGATCCGGCGGCAGGTAGAGGATGCCATACAGATCGGTGATACCGTCCCGCGCCTTCGCGGTGAACACCTCGCCGGGGATGAATCCGATCTCCTCGATGGCCGAGATGTCCGCCCGCTCCAGCTCGCGCACGACGCGACCGTCGACCGCGGTCCGCAGCACGGTGACCGGCTCTCCCTCGACGCGCGAGTACGTGTCCACGAAGTAGCTGCCGCCGGGCGAGAACTCGATGACGTGGTTGGCGTCCTCCTGGGTGAGCAGCGTCAGGCCCGAGCCGTCGAAGCCGACCCGGTACAGGTGGGCGTAGTACGGATTCCGCTCCGGCTCGCGCCCGCGAGCGGTGAAATAGATGCGCTGGCTCGTCTCGTCGACGTAGACGGCCTGGCCGACCGTCCACGGGCCGGAGGTGATGCGGTTCCTCAGGTTGCCCTGGCCGTCGAAACGGTAGAGGTGTGCCCAGCCGTCGCGCTCCGACCACCAGATCACGTCGTCGCCGCCTTCGGAGACGTACCAGGACGGGGTGCCGCCACTCGATCCCCCGCCCCGGTGCCCGAGCGACACGAAGGTGCGCGTGGAGTCGCCCAGGATGACCCGTGAGGTCCCAGTGGCCGCGTCGACCTCGGCCAGGAACACGCGCTGTGAGCCGCGCGTGAAGTAGTTGACGTGCAGGCGGGTGCCGTCCGCGCTCCAGGCGGAGTCGGGGGCTGAGCCGGCGAAAGAGAGCTGGTGCGGGACGGGCGCTACCTCGACCCGGCGGTTGGCGGCCGCGCGCGGGGCGGGGACGTTGTCCACGCCGGCCCCGTCACCATCCTCCCCCACCCCGCTGCCGGCTGCCATCTCCGCCTCCTCCAGCTCGACGATGTGCACCGTGGGCAGCGGGATCACCGAGTCGCCCGGCAGTGCGTAGGGCTGGGAGAAGTGGCGCGGCCGCTGCGACGTGTACGAGATGTAGTGCATGTGCTCCACGTTGCGCTCGTCCCGGCGGGCCACGGCGATGTAGCGCGAGTCCGGCGACCAGGCCAGCGAGGGCGTGCGCGGTCCCGGCCCCTGCCGCTCCTGGTTGGGCCGCGGCTCGTTGTAGCCGTAGGCGTAGTGCTTCTCGCCATCGGTGGTCAGCCGGATCGAGTCCCCGCCCCCCGCCGGACGCACGTACAGGTCGTACTCGTGCGAGAAGGCCTCCCAGCGCCCGTCGGGGGACTCCACGAAGGGCAGCCGCGAGGTGAGCGTGTCCCCCACCGTGCAGGCGTAGCCCGCGATGTCGCAGGTGAAGCGCCGATTGTTCGCGGTGAACTCGATTTCGCGCTCGCTCCCGCCGAAGCTGAATGTGCTGAAAGGCAACTGGTCCGGGACGTAGCTGGTGTCGTTCGCGAGCGACATCGCCCCGGCCAGGCGGTAGTGGTCGAAGAGGGGTTCGCGGCTGCCCGCGGCCGGGTCCACCATCACGAACTCGTAGCCCGACCCCGTGTTGTTGCGGTACCAGAAGCGGTCGCTGTCCCCGGTTTCCATCCAGTTCGGGACCACCTCGGCGCCCGCAATCATGCGCTCGGTGTTCCAGGTCAGAAAGCGCTCGGCGCGCGAGTAGTCCACCTCCTGAGCGGACGCCGCCCCGCCCCCCGCGAGGGATGCGAGGAGAACCGCCACGGCGAACGGACGAGCGGGGGAAGCATGGGCCGGGTAACGCATGGGGCCTCCAGTTGTGTTCAGGGTGATCTCGGGATGATTGCGGAACCCGCGCGAGGCGGGGATAATCCGTGGTGCCAATGTGCGGACGTGCCGGAACGCCCGGCAAACCGTCCCTGACCCGAGCATCGAGAGCCCGCATGAGCGAGATCAGCTTTACCGCCCAGGTCGACCGCCATTTCTACAAGGCGGCCGCGCACACGAAACACCCTCCGGGCCTCCTCGAACAGATCCGCGTGTGCAACAGCGTCTATGCGTTCACCTTCCCCATCCGCAAGGACGACGGCACCATCGAGGTCATCCACGCCTGGCGGGCCGAGCACAGCATGCACAAGACCCCCACCAAGGGGGGAATCCGCTATGCCTCGCACGCCAACCAGGACGAAGTGGTGGCCCTCGCCACCCTCATGACCTACAAGTGCGCCCTGGTCGAAGTCCCCTACGGCGGCGCCAAGGGCGCGGTCTGCATCGACCGGCGCCAGTACTCGGACGCCGAACTCGAGCGCATCACCCGGCGCTACACCTTCGAGCTGGTCGCCAAGAACTTCATCGGCCCGGGCATCGACGTTCCCGCCCCCGACTACGGCACCGGGGCCCGCGAGATGGCCTGGATCGTCGACACCTACGAGCAGATCGCCACATCCAAGCTGAACGCGGCCGGGTGCGTGACCGGAAAGCCGATCGCGCAGGGCGGCATCCGCGGCCGCACCACTGCCACCGGGCTGGGCGTCTTCTTCGGAATACGCGAAACCTGCCTGGACAGGGGATTCATGAAGGATCTGGGCCTGCAACGGGGCGTGGGGGGCAAGCGCATCGTCATCCAGGGACTCGGCAACGTGGGCTACCACGCCGCCTGCTTCCTGCACGACGCCGGCGCCGTCGTCACGGGCATAGCCGAGTACAACGGCGGCATCCGGTCCGAGTCCGGCATCGATCCGCGCGCGGCCCGCAAGCACTTCCGCGAGCACGGCTCGCTCCTGGGTTTCCCGGGGACCGCCGACGTGGAAAACAGCCTGGAGTTGCTGGAGGCCGACTGCGACATCCTCATTCCCGCGGCCATCGAGAACGTGATCACCGACGAAAACGCGGGACGAATCCGGGCCTCGATCGTCGCGGAGGCGGCCAACGGTCCCACCACCGCGGCCGCCGCGGAAATGCTCCTGGAGCGCGGGGTGCTGATCCTGCCGGACATGTATCTGAACGCCGGGGGGGTCACGGTCTCCTATTTCGAGTGGCTGAAGAACCTCTCCCACGTGCGCATGGGACGGATGGAGAAGCGATTCGAGGAGGCGAGCAACCGCCGCCTGCTGGCGGCGATGGAGGCCGTGACGGGGTACCAGCTCTCCGAGGCGGTGCTCGGCACGGCGGCCAAGGGCGCGAGCGAAGAGGACCTGGTGCGCTCCGGCCTGGAGGACACCATGGTGAACGCGCACCACGCCAGCTGCGAAGTGTCGCGCCGCCACGGCGTCGATCTGCGCACCGCGGCCTACATCATGGCCATCGACAAGATCGCGCTGATCTACGCGGAGCGGGGGATCTTCCCGTAGCAGCCCGCGGAAGAACTCCCTACATGAATACGCGCTCGAACTCGTCCCGCTGCGAGGCCGTGCCAACGAAGAGCACGTGCTCGCCCCTGCGGATGACGTGCCCGGGCCGCGGGTGGGGATTCACCACCCCGTTGCGCTCCACTGCGATCACGGCGAGTCCGGTGCGCGCCAGGATGCCGCTCTCGCGCAGCTGCTTGCCGTCCAGGGAGCGGGGGACTTCGGCGTTGAAGAGGTCGAGCCCCTCTCCGAAGATCATCGGTTCCGTGCCCCGGAGCGCGCCCAGGACCGACTGGATCTTGATCTGGGAATCGCTCACGGCGAAGTCGGCACCGGCGCGGTGGATGGCCTCGACGTTCTCGGGGTGGGTCACCCGGCTGACGATAATGGTATCCGGGTTGAGCTTCCGGCAGTAGACCGCGAGGAAGATGTTCACGGCGTCCTCGTTGGTGGTGAGCACGACGGAAGCCGCCTCCCTGATCCCGACGCGTTCGATCACCCGCGTGTCCGCGGCGTCCCCGATTACGATGTCGCTGGTCACCTCTTCGATGTTTCCCCGCAGGGTCGGGTCGCGCTCCACGATCCGAACCTCCGCCCCGCGACCTTCCAGCGCCCGCGCCACCTCGCATCCGACCCGGCCGCCACCGATGACCAGCACGCGGCCCCCGCAGGTGATGCCCTCGCTCAGATACCCGTTGAGCGCCTCCACCTCGGCC
>VYDD01000273.1 GCA_009843625.1 Gammaproteobacteria bacterium
CCTCCCGACCACCCACCTCCTTGACGATCAGGCGGTACTTGGTCAGCGACCGGGACTCCAGCGGCGTGCCGCCGGCGTCCGAAAGGAGCCCGCCCGCCAGCGCCCCGTAGGCGAACACGGTGACACCCCGCTCCCCGCAGAGCTCCGTCAGGCCCTTCAGGGGACGACGGTCGAGAAGGGAGAGCTGGACCTGGCTGGACACCACCGGGATGCCCGCGTCCAGGAGGGTGCCGAGCGCGGCCCGGTCGAAGTTGGTGACCCCCAGGTGGCGGATGATCCCCTCCTGGCGGAGTTCCGCGAGCCACTCTGCGGCATGCACCCACTTCGGTTGCGTGAGGTCCCACCACGCGAACTGCACCAGCTCGAGTGCGTCGACCCCGAGGCGGTCGCGTGACCGCTGCACGACGAGGCGGACGTAGTCGCGGTCGATGGCGGACAGGGCGTCGAGATCGGGCACGAACTTGGTATGGACGACGACGTCGTCGGCGATGTCCGGCCGTCCGGCCAGCCAGTCCCCGATGACGTGCTCCACGCCGGTATAGATGTCGGCGCAGTCCAGGACGAGAGGGGTGTCGGCTGCGGCTGAGGCGTCCAGGGCCGCGAAGGCGCGCTCCCTGCTCCAACCGTCGCTGTGGCCCTCGGAGAGCTGCCAGCACCCCCGGATCACCCCGGACGGAGGCAGCCGAAGTGGTGGACGGTCAGTCCAGCGGAACACGCGTGACCTCGCTGTGGCGGAACGTCGACCTGCCGGTCCGGGTGATGCGGAAGCGGGCGCCGCAGTGCGGGTCGGGGCAGGCGATCTCCGTGTCCGTGGTCATCCAGTCGTGGGAATGGGTTTCGCGCTGCTTCGCGGGGAGGAGGGGAAGGAGGGCGGCCAGCGGGTAGAGCGGAAAGGTCTGGCCGGCGGGAAAGGACAGGTTCTCCCCGCTGAGCTCGAAGTAGTCGCCCGCCTTGTGGTTGCACACCATGTCGCCCTCGCCGGCGACCACCTCGACCCGCAGGTCGTAGAGTTCGAAGACGTCATCGACGCTCATGCGGGCATCCTCGTTCAACTTGGGGGAGCGATGCTATTGGGCTCTTGTCCTACGTGTCACGCCCAGGGTTGGCGTAAACTACCTGATCGCCTACGCCATCGCGCGCCAGAGCTGGGACCAGTTACTCGTCTTCATCCGACTCCGGGGGAGCCTCGTCCGGAGGCCGCTTCCAGCTGTGCCACCAGTCGGGAAGCCTTGAGAAGACATAGATGGCCGCCAGCAGATAGAGGGCTTGAATGCTCACCTCCGCGTTGCCGCGCCAGGCGCCGACAACGATCACGAGCGTGGAGATCCATAGCGAAAACCACTGCCCTCTTTCCCTGACCTTCCTGATGTGCGCAGAGGTTTCCTCTGCCATGGCCATGATCCGGTCGGCGAGTCCCGGCAGGACCTCTTCGTATCCGGCCATCATCTGCGGGGGTGGCAGAGGGCCTTGGTAGGTCTGGGATCGCCGCGTGACAACCGTCCGTTGCTCCGCTACTGGTTCCTTTGCGTCAGCGGCAGCTGCGGATCTGGGATCGTCGTCCGATGAATCAGGAGCTGGGAGAGGGGATGGCTCGTCTGTTCTCGCGAGCCCGGACCTCTCTTGACGGCGCTTTCCTCTGGCCACGCTCGACCTCCGTGATGGCATCCTTGAGGATGTCTCCGGTAGACTGCCATGCTTCGGCGATCAGCGTTTCAGTGGGGGGCGTCCGTGGCCAAATCTCTACCATCGACCCCAGGTTCCACGCCAAGTGATGGCTGGCACCTCGGGTTCTTCGCTTAGCCGTCGAGCCCAATTCTCATGTTCCTTATGTGTCCGTGGCCGTCTGTTACGGCTCCCCATACGGAGGCCGCATGGCATCGTTCCATGAGCAGAGTATACGCGCGCCGAGCACTTGGCGGCAACGGGCCTGGAGGCGAGCGAACGTGGAGGCTGTAACGATGGCTGCCAAGCTGGCCCATCCGGAGCCGATCCTCGATCATAGGGCGCGTCCCGTCACCCGGAAAACCCGCCCCGCACCGTGAACTCCGCACCCGATCCGACATCGTCCCCGCGCTCGCACCCGCAGCCGCCGGCACCGCTCGACTTCCACCTGGGCCTTGCCGGCGCGGCGGCTCCGATCCTGGTTTTCGCCACCGGCGCGGCCTGGCTGGGCTTCTCGGGAGCTCCCGACGAGCGCGGGCTGTGGCCGGTTCTCCTGGCAGCCCTCGGGGTCGGACTGCTGGTAGCCCGCAGCGCCTCCGCGTACAGCGCGGCCGCGCTCAGGGGCATGTCCCGCCCGATCGTGATGCTCATGGTCGCCGCGTGGCTGCTGGCGGGCGTCTTCTCGGTCGTGCTGCGCGAGGCGGGGCTCGTACATGCCCTCGTCTGGGCCGGAAGCGAACTCGGTGTACGCGGCGGAGGCTTTGTCCTCATGTCGTTCCTGATCGCGGTCCTGTTTTCCACGGCCACGGGAACGAGCCTGGGCACGATCCTGATCTGCGCTCCGCTCCTCTATCCTGCGGCCGGTGTCCTGCAGGCAAGTCCGGTCGTCCTCATCGGGGCCATCTTGGCCGGGGCCACCTTCGGCGACAACGTCTCGCCGGTGTCCGACACCACGATCGCCTCGGCGAGCAGCCAGGGGGCGCCCATGGGGGGCGTGGTGCGCAGCCGCCTCCGCTACGCGCTTCCGGCCGCGGTGGTCGCGGCCCTCGTCCTGACCTTGCTGGGAGGCGGGGAAACCGCGGCCACGCAGGCGCCGGGACAGGGCGCGATGCTCGAGGGCAGCCCGGCCGCGCTTCCCATGCTGCTGGCGCCGGTGGCCGCCTTCGTCATGCTGTGGCGGGGGCGTGGCCTGGTGGAGAGCCTGTTCTCCGGTGTGGCCGCGGCTGTGGTCCTGGCCCTGGCGCTGGGGCTCGTCGCACCGGCCGACCTCGTCTACATCGACCGGGAGGCCTTCCAGGCCCGCGGGCTCATCCTCGACGGGATGGAGGGAGCCGTGGGGATCGTCGTGTTCACCATCCTGCTGATGGGCATCGTGGGGGCCGCGCAGGAGGCGGGGATCCTGGACCGCCTGGCACAGAGTACGCGGTCGGCGGACGAAACCGCGCGCGCCGCGGAGCTGCGCATCTTCGGCGTGACCAGCGTGGCGGTCCTGCTGACAACGCATTCGGTCATGGCCATCCTCGCCGTGGGCGACCTCGTCCGGGATTCAGGCAGGCGCGCCGGCGTCGGGCGCTTTCGCCGCGCGAACCTGCTCGACATGACCGTGTGCACGTACCCGTTTCTCCTTCCCTTCTTCATTCCCACAATCCTGGCCGCCTCGGCCACGGCGTCCGGCGAATCGTTCGGGATCGCGCGCGTGTCGGCCCTCGAAGCCGGTCTGGCCAACGCATATTCCTGGGCGCTCCTCGGCGTGATGCTGGCCGCGATCTGGACGGGGTTCGGGAGGTCCGAATGACACTTGGCGTTCGGCCCTTCACACACGGCCTGCACGAGCTCGGATCCCGATGCTATGCGTGGATTCAGCCCGACGGCGGTTGGGGCTGGAGCAATGCGGGACTCATCGTTGACGGCGACGAGAGCCTCCTCGTGGACACCCTGTTCGACCTCAGGCTCACCCGTGCCATGCTCGCAGCCATGCGCGATGCCGAGCCGGTCGCCGTGCGCAACATCGACAAGCTCGTCAACACCCACGCGAATCCCGACCACTGCAACGGCAACGAGTTGGTGGCCGGAGCGGAGATCATCGCCTCGAGGGCCGCGGCCGACGAGATGACCGCCCAGAGTCCCGAGCGGCTCGCAATGCTCATGGGCGCGGCCCCTGGCATGGGGGAGACGGGCCGCTTCCTCATCGACGCGTTCGGCGCCTTTGACTTCGAGGGAATCACGCAGGTCCTTCCGACGACCACCTTCGAAGGGCATCACCGGACGCGCGTCGGAGACAAGAGCATCGTCCTGAAGCAGTTCGGCCCGTGTCACACGGCGGGCGACATCCTGGTGTACGTACCGGAC
>VYDD01000428.1 GCA_009843625.1 Gammaproteobacteria bacterium
GGAGGGGATCAAGCGATAGAGGCTGGCCGCCTGGCCGCGAGCCACCAGGCGATCGAGCTGGTAGCCCCCGGACGACTCGTCCGTGGCCGGTTCGGCGCCGGCTGCAGCCGACGTGTCGGCGCCGACGGGCTGGAAGACCGCGGTAATGGTGTCGCCCGAGACCCAGTCCGAGCGCGCGATCTCCGGCGTGTCTTCGGTGTTGAGCGAATCGCGCGCGAGCGACTCGCCGCGCGCGTCGCCTACGGCGACCACTCGCTCCCGCACCTCGTCGGGGGCCAGAACGTGGATGGAATCCCCTTCCAGTTCGAACGTCTCGGCCACGGCACGGGGCCGGGCGGGCGGAAGCACGGCAGCCGAGTCCGTGGTCTCGCCCGAAGCGTCACGCGGAGTGTCCGCGTCTCCGGGGACCGACTCGTCAGTGAGCGGAATGGCTTCGCCAAGCACCACTTCGGTGGGTTCGGCTTGGATGTCGCCGGCGGCCTGCTCTTCCGGGGCAGCAGCGGTGGCCGCTGTCGAGTCCCCTGGCGGGCCTTCGACTTCGTCCGGCAGCCCGGGCGGTTCCGTTTCCGGCGGCCGTTCGTTCATCGCCACGATGCGGTCGAGCACGCCATCCACCATCAACACCCGGATTTCGGGCGCGGTCAGGTCGATTTCGCTCCCGGAGAGCGCGGCGTCACCGCGCGCCGCGACCTGGTTGCCGTTCATGTCCAGGTCCACCGCGTCACCGCTCAGCACGTATTCGGCGCCGTACCCGAAAACGCGCGGCGCCGTCCCCCGCAGAAAGAGCTTGCCGGTGGTTTCCCGGTACTCGATGGAATCGGCGAGCGCGCGAAACTCCTCGTTGTAGAGCTCCGCGTTGCCGGTGGCCAGCATGTAGTCCGCGCCGCTCAGGTAGATGCGCTCGGCATCGATGTCGTAGGGGACGGGCGTGGTGTCGGGGGGTGATGGTTCCGGTTCCGGAGCCACTTCCCCGCCGGTCCCGGCGGCCGCCGAGTCGGCCGCGGTCGCCACGGTGTCGGATGGCGCTTCGGTCGAATCGTCGGCGTCAGCCGGATCGTTCTCCGTCGCTGCGGAATCCGGCGGGGCTTCGGGCGAGTCCGCGACCTCGGTCGAATCGCGTTCCGCTGCGGCGGAGTCTCGCGGGGGTTCGGCCGGATCCGGCGCTCCCGCCTGCGGCGTTACCAGGATGACCGCATGCGCGCGCCGCCCGTCCAGGCCGAGGATGGTCATCTCCCCGTCCTCGCGCCGGGAGCCGGAGCCGACCAGCACGGTACTGTCGCCTTCGAAGGTGGCGCCCGAGGCCCCGTCGTTGATGTGGATGTTGCCGACTCCGATCAGCCGGCCCTCGGCGGCGAAGTGGTCGGCGCGGTCCGCGGTCATGGACGCCGTCGAGTCGCGGTACTCGAAGTTGCCGATGAAGCGGGTGTAGCCCGAGACGTCATCGAGCACGGCGCTGTCGGCGCGGATGATGACGCCTCCTTCGCAGCCGAACACGGGGTCGGAGATGTAGTTGAAGAAGCCGTCCCCCGTCACCTGGACGGTGGAGGAGCGGGACTGGAGCAGGTCGCAGCTGCCCTGAGCCGCGACGCCCTTCGCCAGGCACAGGGCCGAGCCCGCCATCAGGGCCGCCAGAACCGGGGACGGGCGCAATTCAGGGCCCTCCGCCGCTCCGCGTTCGCTGGTTCTGGATGAAGATGCTCTCGAAATTGGCGTCGGACAGGAACGCGGATCCCTCGACCACTTGGCCCCCCTCCGTCATCGTCATCACCGTGGCCGAGTCGCTCCAGATGCGGTCCCGCTGGGGCTCGTAGTGGATCTCCGCGCTCTCGATGCGCCGGTCCGCCATTACAAGAACGGCGTCGCCGCGCGCGACCATGTGCTGGGTGTCCTCGTTCATGAGCCCGGTCCGCGAGGTCACGCGCGCCCGCTCCTCTCCGCCTTCGTCGTACATGATCAGGTTCAACGTGCGGAGCGCCACGGACGTCGAGTCCTGCCAGATGTAGGCGGTGTCGGCCTGGATGCGGGCCTCGCGAATGCCGTCCACCGTCACATGGGTCACGATGTCGAAAAGGACCTGGTCGGCCTGGAGCGCGCGCAGCTCTTCCGGGAGCGGCGTCGTCGCCACCTGCTCCTCGCATCCCGCGGCCGCCATCGCCGCGAACGCCAGCAGTACCGCCATCTTCCTGTTCTTCAACATCATAGGACTCCCGATCTCATCAGGTCGTGGAGGTGCACGACGCCGCGCAGCCTGTCTTTTCCGTCTACCACGGGCAATGCCATGACCCCGTGCTGCTCCATCTCCCGGGCGGACGCCGAGGCCAGGGTCCCGAGGCGGGCCAGCCTGGGCTCCGGGCTCATGATGGCGCGGATCGGAATATGCAGAAAGTCCGGTTCGCGCTCCATGAGGCGCGTGAGGTCGCCGGCGGTCACGACGCCCACGACCCGGTCCCGCCCGTCCACGATGGGCACGGTGCCGCGCATGCGTGCAAGCGGCACGATGCAGTCGCGTACGAGTGCGTCCTCAAGGAGGGACGGGTACCCTGCCCCGACCATCACGTCCTCGACCAGAAGGGTGAGCCTGCGCCCGAGCACGCCCCCCGGATGCAGGCGGGCGAAGTCCGCAGGCTCGAACCCCCGCCGCCGCAGAAGGACGATTGCCAGCGCGTCGCCCATGGCCATGGCGGCGGTGGTGGAGGTGGTCGGCGCCAGATCCAGAGGGCAGGCCTCCTCGGCGACCGAGCAGTCGAGGAACGCGGTCGCATGCCGGGCCAGCGGCGAGCGCGGATTGCCGGTCATGAGCACGATGGGCACACCGTAGCGCAGCAGGTACGCGGCGAGCTCGGCGAGTTCGCCGGTATCGCCGCTCTTCGAAACCACGACGGCGACATCCTCGCGCGAGACGATGCCCAGGTCTCCGTGGAGCCCCTCCACCGGGTGCACGAAGAAGGCGGGGGTGCCTGTGGACGTGAGCGTAGCCGCGATCTTGCGCCCGACGATGCCGCTCTTGCCGATCCCCGAGACGATGATCCGGCCGGAAGCGGCCAGAACGACTTCGACCGCCTCGACGAAGGTGTGGTCGATGCGGTCGGCGAGATGGAGGAGCGCGCCGCCCTCCGCGCGGAGCACCCGGGCCCCTTCGGCGATGGCGGAGGCGGCCGCGCCGGCGTCCTTCCCCGACAGGGACGACGAACGCGCAGGAGTCCCGCCCGCGTCAGCTCTTTCGGCCGCGCGTGTCTTCGGCGGGGATGTCATCGCTCCTGGCATCGCAGTAACCCTGGACCACGTTTTCCCATTCACCGCGCGCGATCAGCAGGGCGCGCACGAATTCGCGAACCGCTCCCCTGCCCCCCTGCGCCCGCGTCTGCCAGATCGCGTCCCGCACCAGCTCCGGCGTCGCGTTCCCGACCGCCACCGGCAATCCCACACGCCGAAAGACGGGAAGGTCGGGCAGGTCGTCGGCAAGCATGGCGACTTCGTCCCATGAAACCCCGTTGCGGGCAAGCAAGTTTCGTACCACAGGCATCTTCATGGCGCCGGGCACCTGATGACACTCCTCGATGCCGAGTTCCCGGGCCCGCAGCGCAGTCGCTGGCGAGACTCTGCCGGACACCAGCGCCACCGGCATCCCCGTGCCGATGAGGAGCTTGATCGCCAGGCCGTCCTGGATGTCGAAGCGCTTGAGTTCCACCGGCGACCCGTCCGGCATTTCGCCCACGTAGACACCGGAGTCGGTGAGCACCCCGTCCACGTCGAAGATGACGAGTCGGACCCGGCGCGCGGCCTCGTCGGGGAATCTCCCGTCCGGCGTGTTCATGAAAGCGCCCGCCGGATGGCGAGAACATCTTCCAGGAGCGGTGCGAGCGCCGTGAGCTCGAGCATGTTGGAGGAATCCGAAGGAGCGGTGGCGGGAGCCGGATGCACCTCCAGGAAGAGCCCGTCGCAGCCGGCGGCGACGGCCGCCCGCACCAGGCATCCGATGAACTCGGGGTCCCCGCCCGTGCCCCCGC
>VYDD01000035.1 GCA_009843625.1 Gammaproteobacteria bacterium
GCCCCGGGTCGAGTCGCAGCCCCGGCAGGCGGAACACCCGGGCCAGCGCCTCCCGCGCCTCGATGCGCGCCAGGGTGGCTCCCAGGCAGAAGTGGCGCCCGGCGCCGAAGGACAGGTGGTCGCGCGCGTTGGGCCGGTCCGGATCGAAGCGGTCGGGATCGTCGAAGTGGGCGGGATCGCGGTTGGCGGCGCCCAGCATGCACTGGACGGTCTCGCCCGCGGGGATCCTCACGTCCCGGATCTCGACCTGCTCCGTGGTGAAACGCGTGCAGGACTGGACGGCCGCGTCCCACCTGAGCGACTCCTCGAACACATCGTCCAGCCGGTCCGGGTCGTACGCGCCCAGCCTCGACGCCGTCCGGTGAGTCAGCGCGGCCCAGATGGCGCTGGCGATGGCCGACTCGGTGGTCTCGATGCCGCCGAAGAGGATGATCAGCAGGTTGGCGACCATCTCCGCCTCCGCAAGCGGCTCCGCGTCGGTGCGAAGCCCCGCGATGGTCGAGCCCGCGGGCACTGGGCTCTTCCCCTGCAGGAAGGGCGTCACGTATTCGCCGAACTCGCGGGCCGCGTCCTTCCCCCTGCTCCGCACCACGGGATCGCCGGTGAAGTTCTCGAGCGCCGCGGCGAAGTCGTCGTACCAGGCGAGCAGGCGGGGTCCATCGCGTTCCGGAAGCCCCAGCACCCGGCAGATGCTCCGCACCGACAGTGGCCGCGCCAGCCGGGCCCGCAGATCGGCCGCGCGCCGCCGACCGTCTTCCAGCTCTCCCATCAGCCGGTCAAGCACCGCCCGCACCGTCCCGAGCAGATTGCGCTCGAGGTTGCCGCGCCGAAACGGGCCGATGAAGCGGCGTTTGTAGCGGATCTGGGGCTCGCCGTCGGTGGTGAGCATGTGCGAGCCGAAGATGTCGCGGATGGTGGAGGCGGGCGCGTCGGTTGTGAAGCGTTTCCAGTCGGCCAGCACCTCCACGATGTCGTCCCGGCGCGTGAGCATCCACATGCCGAGCTCCGGAACCCATGTCACCGGTTCCGCAGCCCGGAGTTCGTGGAACAGGGGGTAGGGATCGCCGGCCAGCGCCTCGACGGTCACCCGGGCTCCCCGGGGGAACCGCCGGGCGCGGCTGGCATCGCCCCGATTCATCGTTGTAGCGTTCTGCATGAAACCCTCCAAAGCCGTCCGGTCACCTTCCCGGGTTCCCTTCCGGCACCCGGACACCGTGACGAGCGGCGCAGACCGCTGCAAGGGGCACGCGGATGACCGAAGACCTGGTCCGCCACTACTCCCGCTTCCGGGTGTCGGAGCGCGTGCTCCTTACCGGGCATTCACACCAGGCGTGGCCCGACGTGGCGTTCGACGCCCAGCGGCAGGCATGGCTCGACGCCGCCGAACTTGTGGACGACAAGTGGGAGCGCGCGTTCGAGGTGGCCGCCGAGGTGCGGGCAGGGTACCGCCGCCTGCTGGACGACCCGGACGGCCACATCGCGCTGGGGCAAAACACGCACGAGCTGGTCACCCGGTTTCTGTCGGCGCTGCCCTTGCGGGAGCGGCCGCGCGTCGTGACCACCGATGGCGAGTTCCATACGATCCGGCGCCAGCTGGAACGGCTCGGGCGCGAGGGAATCGAGATCAGGACAGTGCCGACCGCGGATGGCGCCCCCGTGGCGGATGCGCTCGTCGCGCAGGTGGACGGCCGCACGGCGGCGGTGCTGGTGTCCTCGGTGCTCTTCCGCGATGCCCGGATCGTCGAGGGACTGGACGAGGTGGCAGCCGCCTGCGCGCGGGTCGGCGCGGAACTGCTCGTGGACGCCTATCACTCGCTCAACGCGGTCCCGTTCTCCGTCGTGAAGTCGGGGCTGACGGACGCGTTCGTGACGGGAGGCGGTTACAAGTATTGTCAGCTGGGCGAGGGGAACTGTTTCCTGAGGTTCCCGCGGCACTGCCGGCTGAGGCCGGTGCTGACCGGGTGGTTCGCGGAGTTCGGGACGCTGGCAGCCGGACGCGGACACGGCGAACCCGCCTACGGGGAAGGACATCTGCGCTTCGCGGGCTCGACCTACGATCCGGTCAGCCATTATCGGGCGGCGGCGGTGTTCAGGTTCTTTCGGGAGAGAGGGCTCGTCCCGGAGCGCCTTCGGCGCATCAGCCTGCAGCAGATCCGCCAGCTCGCGGCGGGGATCGATGCCCTGGACCCGGATCCGCGGATTCTCTCGCGAGATCGCACGGTGCCATTGTCCCGGAGGGGCGGCTTCCTGGCCCTGACCACCCCCATCGCAGGGAAGATCTGCGGCGAGCTCGGGAGGCGCGGCATCCACACGGACTTCCGTGGCAGCTCGTTGCGCCTGGGGCCGGCGCCCTACGTGACCTCCCACCAGCTGGACAAGGCGGTCGCGGCTCTGGGGGAGGTTCTGGCCGCCCATTGCTGAGTTGTGCCGCCTGCCGACGGCCTCCACCACGAGCGCTCGTCGGGTTGGCAGCTCAGGCCCCGGCTGCTCAGGCTCTGGCTGCCCTCCCGGCTACGATCAAGTGCTGGGCCATGAGGAGCGCCGGGATCACGAGCATGAGCAGCGCCGTGGCGATCAGGACCCCGAACCCCACGGACGCGGCCAGGGGCACGAGGTGTTGCGCGTGGGTACTGGTCTCGAAGACCAGCGGGGCGACCCCCACGAACGTCGTCACGGAAGTCAGCAGGATGGCCCGGAAGCGGTCCTTGGCGCCGGCAACGATCGCGTCCCGCACCGGGAGCCCGGACGCCTTCAGGTCATTGATGAACTTGATCATCATCAGTGAGTCGTTGACGACCACGCCGCTCACCCCGATCAGCCCGTACATCGACCAGATGCCCAGGCTCAGCCCGAGAAGCATGTGCCCTGCGACAGCGCCGATCACCCCCAGCGGCACCGCTGCCAGGATGATCAGGGGCTGGGTATAGGAACCGAAGGGAATCGCCATCAGCGCGTACATGACGAGGAGCGCCAGAAAGAGCGAACGGCTCAGATCGGCATTCGCCTCCTCCTGCTGCTTGCGCTGGCCGCCATAGGTGTGCTCGAAAAGGCGGTCCTCGGCCGACAGTCGCTCGAGGACGCCCTCCTCCAGGCTCCGGTTGACCTGCTGGCCGGTCGCGAGCACCGGATCGACATCGGCGGTCACGGTGACGGCGCGGCGCCCGTCCATCCGGTGGATGGTGGCCGCCGACCGCGCGAAACCGGCCGACGCCACCTGACCGAGCGGAACCTCGCCGCCGGGCGTGCGCACCAGGTAGCGCTCCACATCGACGGCGGAATTGCGCTCCTCTTCGGGGAGGCGCACGAACACACCCACGTCCTCGCGCCCGCGCTGCACCCTCAGCGCCTCGGCCCCGAAGAAGGCGGAGCGCACCTGCGACGCGAAATGGCCGACCGTCAGATTCAGCGTGCGGGCCGCCGGCTTCAGCTCAAGCTGCAGTTCCCGGAACCCTTCATCGAGGTTGCTGCGCACGTCGAAGACGCCGTCGATGCCATTCAGCTCGGTCACGAACTCGTCCGCGATCACGGCGAGCCGTCCGGGGTCCGGATGCGAGAGCTCGAAGTGAACCGGAAGTCCGAGCGTGATCAGGTTCGAGGAAATCGACAGCGATCTCGCGCTCGGGAGCACCCCGACCTCTTCGCGCCAGAGCCGCTCGAAGGTGGATGGGGCGATGTCGTGGCGCTCCCAGTCGATGAGCTTGAACTGGACGGCGCCCAGATGGCCACGCGCGGCCTCCACCGCATTGCCGCCCAGGGGGTCGTAGAGCGCCGCGGACTGGCCGACCGTCACGGCGACCCCGACCTCCAGGGGATCCGCATCCGCATCGCGCTCGCGCGAGATGCGCTCCACCGCGCGATGCCCTGCAGCCTCGAGTTGCGCCGCAACCGCGGACGTCCGTTCCCCGGGCGTGCCCACCGGCATCTCCAGGTTGGCGGAGACGACTTCACCCTCGATGGGGGTCAGGAACTGGTTGGGGACCACGCCGGCATTGACGAC
>VYDD01000250.1 GCA_009843625.1 Gammaproteobacteria bacterium
CTTTCCGGCCGCCTCGGGGGCAGCGCCCACCGTGGAGGAGGAGTTCACCGCGCTGGGGGCCCGCGTCAGCCGGGTGGACGCCTACCGCACGGTGGTGACCCCACCCCCGGCCGAACGGATGCGCCGCGACCTGGCCGCCGGGGTGGACTCGGTCACCTTTGCCAGCCCGTCGGCGGTGGAGGCGGTGGACCGCGCGCTGGGCGGGGAGATGGCCGGCTGCCTCGCGGGGTTGGCAGTCGTGTGCATCGGCCCCACGACCGCCGCGGCGCTCGCCCGCCGGGGGGTCGGCAATGTGCGGGTGGCGGCTACCGCCACGCTGGAGGGCATGGTCGAGGCGCTGGTGGATTCGTTCGGGAACCCCGGCCCGGAGCGCGGGGGTGCCGATTTGGGACATGCCTCGTCGCGGGCGGCCGTCCGGTTGCGCGAGGCCGGCCGCCCGGATGCCGATTTGGGACGGGCTACGCACACCCTCGGCGCCGCCACCGCTCCCAACCCGGGCGCACGCCCGTGACCTCCCGCAGCGAGGAGCTGTTCGGTCGCGCCCGCCGGGTGCTGCCGGGCGGGGTCAACAGCCCGGTGCGCGCGTTCAAGTCGGTCGGGGGGGTGCCCCGCTTCATCCGTTCCGCCCGGGGTGCGTACCTCGAGGACGCCGACGGGAACCGCTATCTCGACTTCATGGGGTCGTGGGGGGTGGCGATCCTGGGACACGACCACCCCGAGGTGCGCGATGCTGCCGCGCGCGCCCTCACGCGCGGCACTTCCTTCGGAGCGCCCTCGCCCGGCGAGGTCGAGATCGCCGAGCTCATCGCCGAGCTCGTGCCCGGCATCGAGGTGGTGCGCTTCGTCAACTCCGGCACCGAGGCCACCATGAGCGCCATCCGCCTGGCGCGCGCGGTCACCGGCCGCAGCCGGATCGTCAAGTTCAGGGGCGGCTACCACGGGCATGCGGACGCGTTCCTCGTGGCTGCGGGGTCGGGGGCGGCCACCCTGGGCATACCCTCCAGCCCGGGGGTGCCCGCGGCAACGGCCCGGGATACGTCCATCGCCGAATTCAACGACCTCGCCTCGGTGGAAGGCTGCTTCTCCGCCTCGGAGGAAGGCGTTGCCGCCGTCATTGTGGAACCGGTCGCGGGCAACATGGGATGCGTTCCGCCCGCTGACGGGTTCCTGTCCGGTCTGCGTGACCTCTGCACCCGGCACCGCGCCCTGCTGATCTTCGACGAGGTGATGACCGGCTTCCGCGTGGGGCTCACCGGTGCGCAGGGGCGCTACGATGTCACTCCGGACCTCACCACCCTCGGCAAGGTCATCGGCGGCGGGCTCCCGGTGGGCGCATACGGGGGCCGCGAGGAGCTGATGCGCGAGATCGCCCCCGACGGGCCGGTCTACCAGGCCGGCACCCTCTCGGGCAACCCGCTTGCCATGGCCGCGGGACTGGCGGCGTTGCGCCACCTCGCGGCGCACCCCGAAATCTACGACCACACCGAGCGCCTGGGCCGCCTCCTGGACCGCGGCTTTGCGGAGATTGCCGCGCATGCCCCGGTGCCCATCCGCTGGAACCGTGTCGGCGCGATGGGGTCCCTCTTTTTTTCCGAGTCGCCCGTCGTGGACTGGCCGTCCTCTGAAGCGTCGTCGAGCGACCGCTTCAACCGGCTCTTCCACGGCATGCTCGATCGCGGCATCTATCTGCCCCCCAGCTCCTTCGAGGCCTGGTTCTGGTCGGCGGCGCACGAGGAGCCCGAGATCGCGCGCGCGCTGGAAGCGGCCGCCGAGATCATCCATCGGATGGACGCCCAGGCAGGATGAACGGATCCGACAACGCCACCGTCTTCGAGCGTGCCGCCCGCGGCCGGCCGGTACCCCATACGCCCATCTGGATCATGCGTCAGGCGGGGCGCTACCTGCCGGAATACCGGAAACTGCGCCGCAAGGTCGACTTCATAACCGCGACACGCACTCCTGAAATCGCGGCGCGCATCACGCTGCAACCGATGGAGCGGTTCGCGATGGACGCCTCCATCCTCTTCAGCGACATCATGACGCCGCTCGATCCGATGGGCGTCGAGGTGAAGTTCGCGCCCGGTCCCGTGCTCCCCGATCCGGTGCGCACGCCCGAAACTGCGCGTGCGGTGCGCGAACTGGTCCCGGAGGAGGGTGTTCCATTCGTGCTGGAGGCGATCCGCGCGGTCCGCGCCGAACTCCGCCCGGAGGCCGCGCTCATCGGCTTCGCCGGAGCTCCGTTCACCCTCTTCTGCTACCTGGTCGAAGGAGGCGGCTCCAAGGACTTCATGACCGCCCGCAGCTTCCTGCGCCGCGAACCGGAGGCCTCGCTGGCCCTGCTCCACACGCTCGGACGCTCGATGGCGCGCTATCTGGTTGCCCAGGCGGAGGCCGGCGCGAACGCGGTCATGCTTTTCGACTCCTGGATCGGCATGTTGGGCCCGGACACCTACATGCGCTTCGTCCACCCCGTGCTGACGCGGACGTTCGCGGCGGTCCGGGCCGCGACGGACTGCCCCATCATCTACTTCCCCAACCGCGGCGGGCCGCTGCTGCGCTCGATGCGGGGACTCGACGTCGATGTGGTCGCCATCGACTGGACCTTGCCGCTCTCTAGAGCCGACCGGCTGCTGGGTGGCGGGCGCGCCCTGCAGGGCAACCTCGATCCCGCCGAACTCTTCGGGCGCCCGGATGCGCTCAGGCGCGCCGCGGATGCCGTGCTTGCGGAAGCCGAAGGCCTGGCGGGGCACATCTTCAGCCTGGGGCACGGGATCGACCGGCGCACCGACCCCGACCAGGTCGCCCGCCTGGTCGACCACGTGCACGAGCGCCGCCGGGCGGGCGCGGACTAGTTCCGATGGGACGGATGGGGGGACCCGGGCAGCAGGCCCCGGGCAGGCAACCGGAGGTGACGCCCTGAGAATCGCGGTCCTTCTGATCAACTTCGGCGAACCGGCCGAACCGGTGCTGGAAGAGGTTATCCCCTTCCTCGAGCGCATCTTCCTTCAGAATGCCGATCTGGAAAGCGACCGCTCCGCCCGCGCCCGCGCCGCCCAGCTCGCCGCCGCCCGGGCCCCCCACCTCGTGGAAGCCTACCGCGCCATCGGCGGTTCGCCCCTGGACACTCAGGCCCGCGCCCAGGCCGATGCGCTGGGGGAAACGTTGACCGCGTGCGGCATGGAAGCCCGGGTCGAGGCCGTCTTCCAGTTCACGCCGCCCTTCATCCGCGACGGCGTGGCCAGCGCGCGAGAAGGGCGGGCGGATGTGCTGGTGGGACTACCGGTCTACCCCATGTGCGGTCATTCCACGACCGTCGCCGCCCTCGACTCGGTTCGCGCCGCCCTTGACGAACTGGACTGGGAGGTGCCGTTCATCGGCGTCGGCGGCTGGCACCGGCATCCGGGATACCGGGCGCTCAGAGCCGAACACATCCGCGCCTTCGTGCGCGAGAACGCGCTCGACCTCTCGGATCCGGACACGATTCTCTATTTCTCCGCCCACGGGACGCCCGTGAAATACATCCTCGACGGCAACCGCTATGACCGCTACGTCGAGGAGCACTGCGGGGAGATCGCCGAGGCGCTGGGCGTCGGCGACCGATTCGCCGTCGGCTTCCAGAACCACACCAACCGCCGCATCGCCTGGACCTGGCCGGACAACGAGGAGCGCATCGAGACGCTGGCGGAGCGGTGCCTGGTGGTGGACGCGGTCAGTTTCATCCACGAGCAGTCGGAGACCCTCGACGAACTGGACCGCGAGCTGCGTGAAGCGGTGGAGGCGATGGGCAAGGAGATGTACCGCGTGCCGGTGCCCCACGACGATCCCCGCTTCGCAGGCGTACTCGCGGATCTCGTGGGTCACGCGCTGGGCCAGTCCTCGGCGGAGGATCTGGCGCTGGCGCCCTGCCGCTGCCGGCCGGTACCGGGCACGTGGTGCACGAACGGCGCGCGCGACCTCGCTCCGAGCC
>VYDD01000208.1 GCA_009843625.1 Gammaproteobacteria bacterium
CCAGACGGTGCTGCGCTGCTATCAGCAGGCCGACGCTGGACAGCTCAGGAAGGCTCTGGAGAGCCGCCCGAGGGCTCGCGCCTGACCCAAGGCGAACGGCGGGAATCGAAAAGCGGGAAAACAGGGCATGGTTCCCGTAAGATCAATGTTCACAGCAGGTTGTGAACACGACTGCTTCCGCCGCCGTAGCGGTAGGCCAACGTCGCGTTGGGACCGAAGCGGGTCCCGTTGTAGAAGCCCCCGAGCGCCCATCCGCCCGACAGCGACAGCGGGGCGCCCCGATTCGTATTTGCCCTGAATTCCCAGTCGTAATTGTGGTACGTACCCGCCGGGATGACGATGTTCTCGCGGATCGCGAACGGCTCCAGGAGGCCCTCGCCCGTGAAGTTGAAGCCGGGCAACTGGAAGAACGCGCCGTTCTCGAAGGCGAAGTGATTGTCGATGTGGAGCAGGTACGACTCGTTGAAGCCGTCCAGCGTCCAGAAGCTGTTCCCGGAGATGTGGGGCCGGAATTCGCGGAACCAGGACACGCTCTCCGTGCGCATGTGACGGAGGAAGCGCCAGTTCACGTGACGGTACCCGCGCCGGTTGACGAAGCCGACCTCCGGGTTGAAGGCGTCGCCGACCTGCCGGTACCCCGTCGTGACCTGCCAGTCGCGCGTGACGTAGCGCATGCCGCCGGCGAAGCCGTACTCGCCGTCGTTGAACCCGGACCCGGGAGCCTGTCCCCCGATGGGAACCGGCGTCGTGGTGATGCCCGCCCAGCCGTCGAAGGTCAGCGCCTCGCCGATGCCGAGCCGGCCGTCGAGGCCGTAGGTAAGGTTGTAGTCGGACCCGTCGGTCGTGTTGAGGCGGGACACGAAGATGGCGCCGAGCTGCGACCTGTTGCCGAACTCCCGGTAGGCTCTCAGCACGCCGAAGTTGTTGTGCGGCGCGATCTGCTCGCGGAGTCCGGTGTTGCCGTCGATGTCGAACGCGTCGCTCGTCTGGATGTTGAGCACGCCGACCTGGAAGTCACCGACCTTTCCGGTCATCCGGGCGCCCGCCTGGATCGGCACCTCGCGACCCCCCGAGAGGCCGATGCGGCGGCTGAAGAAGAGCTCGGCCGACCGGCTCGCTCCCACGGCGAAGACACCCGCGTTCTCCAGGAAGAAGGGACGCTTCTCGGGGAAGAAGAGGCTGAACCGGGTGAGGTTGATCTGCTGGTCGTCCACCTCCGCCTGCGCGAAGTCCGTGTTCACGGTGAGGTCGAGGGTCAGGCTCTGATTGATGCCGATCTTGGCGTCGCCCCCGAACTGCCGGCCGTAGGCCACCTCGGGCGATGCGACCCGGTAGTCCTTGAGGCCGTCCGCGAGCGCGTAGGGGCTGACCGTAACCGTGCGCCTGGCAGGAGCTTCTACCGACAGCGTCCCGGCGAGCGAGATTCGGTACAGGTCGAACTGACGGGGCAGGGGCGCCCACATCGACTGCTCGCTGTTGCGTCGGATCTTGCGCTCGAAGTTGAGGCCCCAGTCCTGCGTCCCCCCGGCTCCGTAGCGGAGCGTCGAGAACGGGATCCGCATCTCGACGTACCAGCCGCGCTCGTCCCGGGTCGTGGCCACGTCCCAGGAGCCGTCCCAGTTCAGGTTGAAGCCGCCCGCCGAGCCGCGCTGCTGGCGCCCGCCGCCCCGTCCTCCGCCCACGCCCTCGCCCGTGACCTGTCCATCGTATTCGATCCCCGCCGGCGTGGTGCCGAAGACGAAGCCGTTCTGACGGTCGAGATAGGTGTCCAGCACGACGACGAAGGCGTCCGAGTCGTTGAGCGAGGCGTCGCGCAGCGTCTGGCCCGTGACGATGCCGTTCGGGTCTTCATCCCAGAGCCACGCGCCGATGTAGAGGGCCGCGTCGTCGTAGCCGACCCGGACCTCCGTCGGCTGGGAGACGGGCTGACCCTCGGAGGGCTCGCGCTGGGTGAAACCGTCGAGCGGCTCGAGGCTCGACCAGAGGGCGTCGTCGAGCCGGCCGTCGATGACGGGGGCCGCCGCGACCGCCGATGCCCGCGCGTTGGGCGGCTGCCCGTTGGTTGACGGCCCGTTGGGGGATTGCTGGGCCTGGAGCGCGGCAGGCATCGCGAGGATGCCGATGACAGCGATGTAGCAGATCGTGCGCATGGTCAAATCTTAGCCCCCACAGGGTCCACGCGCACCGTGACGATGTCCGTGTCGTGATACTTCTGGTGCCGCACCGACGTGGCCAGATGGCGCAGCAGCCTGAGCGAGACGTCGCGCTCAACCGGAAGCTCGGCCGAGAGGCCGCCGAGCAGCGCCAGCCGATCTTCGAGGTTGCCCTCGCCGGTAACGGCCAGAAACTCGAGTTCGGCCCCGCCGGCGTCGGCCCGGGCCGTGACGCGCAGTCGCCGCTCGCCCGGCGCCTCGTCGTCCTTCGCCTGCTCGACCAGGAGCAGCAGCGTCTCTTCGGCGGCGAGGTCAAGCCGCTGCCCGATCTCGGCGTCCATTCCGGCACGGGACGCAAACCGGCCCAGGAAGTCCTGGATCTTGGGCAGCGCCTCGACATCGAGGCTCGTTTGCATGCGCCGGCGCGGCGGCCCGGTCAGCTCCATGAAGACCGAGAGCAGGATCGCGGTCAGCCCGCCCGACGTCATCCCGTTCTCCAGGAGCGAGCCCGCCCAGCCGAAGTACTCGGCGGGGATGCCGCCGCTCTGGAAGCCGGACCCGATCCAGAACGACACGCCGATGATCGTGGCCTTGCGGTAGTCGATGCCCTCCTGCGTGACCATCTCGACGCCCAGCACGAACAGGATCGCGATGAGGACGATGATGTACGCGCCCACCACCGGGTCCGGAATGGCGAGCAGCACGGCCGTGGCCTTGGGGAAGAACGCCAGGGCGATGAAGATGAGCCCGATGCACATGCCCACCCGGCGCGCGGCGATCCCGGTGATGTCGACGATCGAGACGCTGTTCGAGTAGGTGGTGTTGGGGACGGTGGCGAGCAGGCCCGACAGGAGGTTGCCCACCCCGTCGGCCGCTACCGCGCCTTGCACCGCGCGGAAGTCGGTCGCCCGCCGCTCGCGCCACGACACCCGCTGGATCGCCATGCCGTCGCCGATGGTCTCGATGGCGCCCACCAGCGTGACGAAGATGAACGCCGGAAGCATGGCCCAGAACCCGGCGCTCAGGCTCAGGTCGAAGCCGGGCCAGCCCGCCGCCGGCACGCCGAACCAGAGCGCCTCACCCACGATTTCCATGTTGTAGGTGCCGAATCCGGCCGCGACCAGGCAGCCGCCCACCGCTCCGATCACCGATCCCCACAGGCGGAGCGCCCCCCTGGCGCGGAGGATGATGACGACCGTGATCACGATGGTCGTGAGGGCGGTCAGGGGAGCGGCCGCCGGCGCGGCTCCCTCCGGCGCCACGAAGAGCAGGTCGAAGCCGATGGGCATGACCGTGACCGCGATCAGCATGATCACCGTGCCAGCCACGGTGGGCGTGATGAAGCGCCGCAGCAGCGAAAGGCGCGAAGAGATCAGAAACTGGAAGAGCGACGAGGCCACGATCAGGGTGGCCAGCAGCGCGGGTCCGCCCAGTTGGAGCGCCGCGACCGAAACCGCGATGAAAACGCCCGAAGTGCCCATCAGCAGAACGTATCCCGCCCCGATCCTGCCCAGCGGTCTCGCCTGGATCATCGTCGAGATGCCGCACACGATCAGCGCCGCGAACGCCGCCCAGGTCAGATAGGTCTCGCTCCCGCCCCCGGCCCGCACCACGATCGCCACCGTGATGACGATGCCGGCGATGTTGAGCAGGATGTACTGGAACCCGAGCCCGAAGGACACGCCCCAGCCGGGGGTTTCGTCAGCCTGGTAGCGAAGGTCCTGCCGCGTAGGGGAGGGAGGCATGGGAAGTTGCGCTCATGGTTTGGGGGACCGGTGCAGGGA
>VYDD01000196.1 GCA_009843625.1 Gammaproteobacteria bacterium
CTCCAGGCCGGCGTTGAAGATGCCCTCTCCGGCCTGGGCACGAGCGTTCAACTGAAAGTCGAGGCCGGAGGTCTTTACGCCCGGCCAGTTGATGAGGTCGACGTGGATGCGCTCGATGCCGGTCACGTCGCAAGTGCCGGTTCCGCGGCCGTCGGAGCAGGTCACGAACCCCTTGATCGCGTCCCTGGCGCCCCCGCCCTCGTGATATAGCCGGGTGATGGCGTTGTAGGGCACCACCGCGATCACATCGCTGAAGTCGTAGCTCCAGTAGTCGGCAGTGAACTGGACCGGGACGAAGCCCGATTCGTCGGTGACCGACAGGACGAAGCCGGCGTTGTAGGTCAGCGCTTGCTCGGGCTCGAGATCCTTGCTCCCGTAGGTATCGACCGCCTTGTAGACGCCCGCCTCGTTCACGTACGCGAGCGCGGTGGTGCGGTCCTCGTTCAGGTCGTCGACAGATGGCGTGCGGAAGGTCGTCTGAAGCGAGCCGCGCAACGCGAACTGGTCGGTGATGTCGTAGCGGATCGCCACCTTCGGGTTGAAGCTGCTGGCCACATCGTAGAACTCGTAGTTGGCGGCCAGCTGCATGTGCAGGCGATCGTCCGCCACGTGCAGGGGGAGTTCGCCGAAGAACCGGTGAACCGTCTGGCTGGCGTCGTAGGGATAGACCCCGGTGGTGAACGTGAACGGGCCGGCCCGCTCCAGACACGCGCTGCTGCCGAGCACCGAGCACGGGTTCAGGTTCAGATTGCCGGCGTCGTTCGGATCCGCCGACACGTCGAACCAGCGGAACTGATATCCCAGGGCGTAGTTCTCGGCCGCGCCGCTGCTTCCCGTGAAGGTGGCGTCGAAGACCACCATGTCGGCCGCGCTGACCACATCGACCTCTTCGTTGATCCAGGCAATCAGTTCGGGGGCGTTGGCCAGCCCGGGTGAGAAGTCGGGGTTGGCTCTTCGCTGACGAAGCGCGCGCCCGGCTGCTGGGAGTGCTGGAGCGCGTTGCTGAACGGATTGTAGAAATGGCAGTTGCCCTGGCCCGCCATGCTTCCGCCCGTGGGACCCAGCGCCATGCCCGATGGCGAGCTGGGATCGGCGACCACATCCACCCCGCAGTCGGGTCCGCCGTAGCCGCGGAAGGCGAGAAACTTGCGGTAGGCGTATTCGGCCGGCTGATTCACGTTGCCCGAGGAACCGGAGTAGCTGACGGCGAGGTTCAGCCGGTTGTCGTGCCCCTCGAAGGCGTCGAGGCCCGTGTCCAGGGACGCGGACACCCGTTGGGTACGGGAATTCCGCTCGAGGGTCCGGCCGGGTCCCGAGTGTCCGACCAGCCGTCCGAAGAAGTACCAGTCGTTCTCCATGCAATCGCCGCTGCCCATGAACCCCACGCGGGATGCGTGCTGCTGGCAGAAGGCTTGGCGCCCCGGGTTCGCCGGAGGGACGATCTGAAGCCCGTCGTAGGGGCTGATGGGCGGGAACGACGGCGTCGTCACCCAGGCCGGCGTCGTCGCCTCCGCCCAGAGGCCCTCGATGTGGTAGCTGGAATTGTCACCCACCTCGCCGTTGATTTCCGCGAAGGCGCGGAAGTGGTCGGACTGCTCGAGCAGGTTGTCCCAGGGCTGATAGCGGAACCGGCAGGTGTAGCTCTCGAGGTAGCCGCCGAAGTCGAGGCAGGCCGGATCGATGAAGATGTCGTCGTCCGAGAAGTGGGCGCCCGAAAGCGTGGCGACCAGGTCTTCGGCGCTTTCCATACCCGACGTGTAAGGAGTGAGGAACGCTCCCGGGTTGCCGGTCCAGGACCAGGCGCCGGCGCCGGCCTCGTAGGGGCGCAACGCCCAGTCGCGGTCCTCCGGAGTGAGCTGCTGGCGGGTCAGGTATTCGGCGGAAAGCACTGCGTGCGCGCGATCGCCCAGCCGCCGTCCCACGATGCCGGCCACGTTGCTGTCCCCCGCGCCGGCGAAGTACTCGTGCGAGGCGGTCACCTCCGTTCCCTCGAAGTCGCCGCGGGTCAGGAAGTTGGCGACCCCGGCCACGGCGTCCGATCCGTAGATGGCGGACGCGCCCTCCTTCAGCACTTCGATGCGGTCGATCGCGATCGACGGAAACGCGTTGATGTCGACGTAGCGTCCGCCGATCAGGCGGGCCGGGAGATACACCTGGCGCCGGCCGTTGAGGAGCACCAGGGTGCGGGACGCCCCCAGGCCGCGCAGATTCACGTTGGCCACGGTCTCCGGCACGGCGGCGATCTCGTTGGCGTTGTACCAGCTCTGCCGTTCGCCGACCACCCCGTGGCTCACGCCGAGGGCCTTGAAGAACTCGGTTACGAGCGGGAATCCCTGTTCTTCCAGCTTGCGGCGGGCAGCCACCGCAACCGAGTAGGGCAGTTCCGTGGCCGCCGCCTCCACGCTGGTGCCGGTCACGACCACTTCGTCGAGTTCGAGTGCCGTGAAGCTCAACTGCAGGTCGACCGTGGTGGCTTCCCCCGGTGCTACCGTGACGCCTTCGGTCGCCGCCAGGTAGCCGAGGATGTTGGTCGACAGCTGGTGCGCGCCCGCGGGCACATCCTGGATCGAGTAGCGGCCGTCGGCGTCCGTGACCGCCCCGATGCCGAGTGCCTCGATGAACACCTGCGCGCCCGCGATCGGGCGGCCGTCGGCGACATCGGTTACGGCACCCTCGATGGATCCCGAGGATTGTGCCGCAGCCGGAGCTGTGGGAAGAGCGCCAATGAGCGCCACGAGGAAGAATACGCGCGGTGATCCTGCGAGCCATCTACCCATTGCCGGCATCCTCCTTCTTAGACCGACCTAACCCTTCTCCTCGGAGCAAGGCCCTGGCGATTGACTCGGAGCATCTTGATCTGTCGGAGAATTGTCGCAAAAAAGTCGCGGTTTCGTCGCTATTCCGAGCCCAAGATAGCGCCCGTCGCCAGGAAGGGCACTACCCCAGGGGACACCCGGCTAGCGCCGGGGATTGGCCTCGATCAGCACCCGTTCCAGGGACTCGCGGGCGGCGCCGAGCTCGACTTCGCCGGGGGGCAGGCCGTTCAGTTGCAGGATGTAGGCGATGACGTCGGCGTACTGCTGGACAGGGAGGGAGCCGGGCTGGTCTTCGGGCATGAGCGAGTAGATGTCGTCGAAGAGCGCGGCTACGCTCGCGCCGGCCCAGGAACGGATGAAGGCTCCGACGAACTCCTCGTCGTCGTGGCACTCGCGGCAGACGGCCTCGGTGACCTCGGCGCCGCGCGCCGCCTGCTCTTCGGTGTAGACGCCGTCGAGGGTGGTCACACGCTCCTCGGTCTGCGCAACGGCGGGCAGGGCCGCCCCCAGGGAGAGCAGCGCCATGGCCGCAAAGAGTGCTCCGGTCCGTTTCATCCCGCGCTCCAAAGATGCCATTACATTTGAACCCGCAGCTTTAAAAGATCGTACGTCCGGCTCATGGCGGTCAAGTTGAGTCACGCCATCACCGCACGCAGAGGCTCTCTCCTTGGAAATCGCGCTCCTTTCATCGGCATTCGCGGCCTCCGTGGCCAGCGGGCTGGTGCCGTTCGTGAACGCGGAGGTCGTGGTGGCGGCGGCAGCCGTCGCGGTGCCCGAATCCCAGGTGTGGCTGGTAGTTACGGTGGGTTCGCTGGGCCAGATGATCGCCAAGGCCGCCCTCTACGCGCTGGCCCGCTGGCTGCCGGCGAAACTGCCGGCCCGCGCCACGCGCCACCTCGAGCGCGCTTCCGAAAAGACCAGGCGACTCGAGCAGGCCGGATGGACGCTGATTCTCGTCAGCGCGTTCGTGGGGCTGCCGCCCTTCTACGTGATCTCGCTGGCAGCGGGTATCGTGCGCACCAACTTCGCCGCGTTCCTGGCACTCGGCTTCGCCGGCCGCTGGGCACGATTCGCGATCCTGGCGTATGGGGCGGCTGCCCCACGAA
>VYDD01000371.1:0-3578 GCA_009843625.1 Gammaproteobacteria bacterium
GAGCGGATCGCGGCGATCTACCGGCTGAACGAGGCGCGGCTGGAGCATTACGACCCCGCTCACCCTCTCGAACGCCAGTCGGCGGCGTTCGACGCGGCGCACACGAGGCTGAAGAAGGCGGTCGACGAGATGTTCGCGGCCGCCGAAACGGAACTGGCCGGCATGTCGGACCGGGCGCTCAGGGCCAAGCCGCTGCGCTCGCTCCTCAAACACCGCGAGGGACTGTGCGTCTTCGTCGACAAGCCCTTCGTGCCCATGGATAACAACATCGCCGAGTTGGCGCTCAGAGAAGCCGTTATCGGACGGCGGCTCTCGTTCGGCTCCGACAACGAGACGGGCGCCGACTTCACCGCGATGATGTACTCCGTGGCCGGCACGCTGGCGATCGCCGGCATCGATGTCCGGCGCTGGCGCAGGGAATGGCTGACCGCATGCGCGGAGAACGGTGGCAGGCCGCCAGACGACCTCTCGCCCTGGCTGCCGTGGTCGATGAGCCAGGAGCGCCGGCGCGAACTCGCGGCGTCGGGATGACCGGCGCGGTCGAGTGCCGCTATTACGGCCGCGACTTCAGCGCCGAGGAAATGGCGCTGCTGCGCACCCTCATCGCCGGTCCTGCGCCGCTCTCCCGCCGGGCCCTGTCGATCGAGTTCTGCCGGCGTATCGGCTGGCTCAAGCCCGACGGCGGGCTCAAGGACATGATGGCCCGCGTCACCATGCTCGCCATGCACCGCGACGGCCTCATCGAGCTGCCGCCGCCCAGGTGGCAGCGAGGCCGGCCCAAGCCTATCGTCTTCGGACCCGACACCGAGCCGCCCCTGTTCACCGAAGCGACGACACTCGACGAGGTCCGCCCGCTCGACTTCCGCACAGTCGTGCACAGCACCCCGGAGGGCCGGCTCTGGAACGAGTTCGTCGCCCGCTACCACTACCTCGGCTACAAGACCCTGGTCGGCGCCCAGATGCGCTACGCCGTCCACGACCGCGACGGCCGGCCCATCGCCATGCTCGGCTTCTCCACCGCGGCGCGAAAGCTCGCACCCCGCGACCGCTTCATCGGATGGACGCCGGAACTGCGGGAAAAGAACCTGCCCCTCGTGATCGACAATCCGAGGTTCCTGATCCTGCCCTGGATCGTCATCCCGAACCTGGGCTCGCACATCCTCTCCCTGGTCCGCCGGCAACTGCCCGATGACTGGACCGAGCGCTACAACGTCACGCCCGTGCTCATCGAGACCTTCGTCGAGACCCCGCGCTATACCGGCGCGCTCTACAAGGCGTCGGGATGGACCCGCGTCGGAACCACCCAGGGACGGGGCCGATATGACCGCCACACCAGACGCGATCAACCGAAGAAGATTCTATGAGCGAGGGGTGTGGGCTTGATCACGGCCGTAGCGGCCCGTGTGAATAGTCGCGCATCAAGATATAGTGGCAAGGGGCCGTTTGGACACACCCCCTTGCCAATGAAAGGAGATGACGATGTCGAAAGACCTGAACGACGTAACCCCTTCCATGGGTGA
The DNA here is from genome assembly GCA_009843625.1 of Gammaproteobacteria bacterium. GTDB lineage: Bacteria > Gemmatimonadota > Gemmatimonadetes > Longimicrobiales > Gaopeijiaceae > BD2-11. The sequence continues at coordinate 1,521 of VYDD01000371.1, forward strand.
AGGTACCACGCTCTATGTGGCGGTGGAAGTCAGCGACAAATCCTGGGTCATCGGGATCAGCAGTCTGGCGGATCCGGCGCGGGTGGGGATGCACACCCTGGGACCGACCGACACGGACGGTCTGATGGCGAAGATCGAGAAGGCCTGTTCCGGAGCCGAGGATACGCCTCGGGTGCTGCTGACCTACGAGGCTGGATACGGGGGGTTCTCGTTGGCGCGATATCTGGGCAAGGAGGCGCCGTGGATCGACGTTGTGGTCTGCGATCCCGCGAGCCTGGAGGTGGTTCGCAAGGCGAAGAGGGTGAAGACCGACAAGATCGATGCACGGCGGATGGTGCGTGCGCTGCGGGCGTGGGACCAGGGCGAGGCGGAGGCGCTGTCGGTGGTTCGAATCCCGACGGTCATACAAGAGGATGCCAAGCGGCTTCTTCGTCACCGCGAGCGACTTGTGAAGGAACGCACCGGGCTTGGCAACACGATCAAGGGATTGCTGAAGCTGCAGGGGATCTACGGCCTGGACCCAAGGCGCTCGAGCTTTCGCGCTGACCTCGCGGAGGTTCGCACGGCGTACGGCACGCCCCTTCCCCCGGGGCTGTACGACGAGATCGTGGCGACGCATGATCGGCTCCTGTTGGTCATGACGCAGTTGGATGAGGTTGAGGAAAAGAAGGCTGCGCAGATCAAACAGGCCGTGATCGTCCCCGTCCGGGGTCTGTCCGATGAACAGGCAGATCCGGCGGTGAGCGCACCTGTCGCGGCTCTGCTGGTTCTGCTGAAGGGGATCGGGCCGAACGATGCCCTGCTGCTGCAGAACGAAGTGCTCTATCGGGACTTCAGGAACCGGCGGGAGCTGGGCAGCTGGGCAGGTCTTGCGCCGGTGCCGTGGGCGAGCGGCGGGGTCGAGAACGACCAGGGTATCAGCAAGGCCGGCCAGCCGCTGGTCCGCAAGCACCTGGTGCAGATGGCGTGGCGTTGGCTGCGGTATCAGCCCGACAGCGCGATTACCATCTGGTTCAAGCAGCGCTGCGGGACCCGGCGTGACAGGCTCATGCGCAAGCGGGCCATCGTTGCTGTAGCACGCAAGCTGCTTGTCGCGCTTTGGCGGTACGCACGAACCGGCCTGGTGCCGACGGGCGCAGTGTTGGCCAGGTCGTAACGTTTGACGAGGAAGGGCCAGGAGCAGGGGACAGAGGCAGAAGGAAATTGCTTTCCGACGCGGCTCGACGGGGCTGCGGAGGATCCGGAGGACGCGTGATCGCAGATGTCCAGGGTTGTCCGCCACGGCGGCACCGCTTAGTAAGATGGGTCCCGTCCACCGGAACGTCGAGCCACACAGGATGTGGAATTAGGGTCACGAGGCCGGCACAAGCCGGCCAACCGAACCGGATAAGAGGAGAGCCGTTCCGTTGAGCGTGCTGCTGTAAAGACGTTCCATCCGGACCACCTTCGCTTCTTCTCGACGCAGTCTGACGGCTACTTGGAAAAAAATCTGCTGACCTGTTCGTGCGAACCACGGACATAGTGAGAGAGGAATTGGACGCATCGCATTCTGGCTTGACAGCGGGGGAGTTCATAAGAGGACATCTGGGTCCGGCCCCTCCGAAAAGACTGGCGGCGAACTCTGAACTGGTGACATTATCCGCCTGCGTCACCGCGTAACCGAACAAAAACGGGCGGTGGCGTGAGATTCGTTGCCCGAAAAACGCCGTGTTGCGATAGTGTTGACACTCCGTATGGCAGAGCCAACGCTCCTGAAATAATCCATTAATTACAGCGGTTTATGGTCTAGCGAATCTTTTTTTCGCAAGATCGAGAAGCACGCCACCAAGGGCCGGCTGGTCTACGTCGACGGCAAGCTCCAGACCCGCCGGTGGAAGAAGGACGGCGAGGAGGGCGACCGCTTCTCCACCGAGATCCTGCTGGTGCCGGGCGGCCGGGTGCAGTTCCTGGACAAGCCAAACGGCAACGGCCAGACGAAGCCCGACCCGGACGCGGCGGGGGATACCGGCGCCATGCCGGCCGGCGGCGCCCCCGCCCACGCCGATGATCTGGACAGCG
>VYDD01000371.1:3588-3910 GCA_009843625.1 Gammaproteobacteria bacterium
GGAGTCCTCTCCGGCCCGACCGCCGCGCCCGGCGCTGCGCGCGGGCGTGCCTCGCCGCCACCGTCGTCGTGCCGGATGGCGGGGTATCGGCGACCGCCTTGCCGTTTCCGGCACATCGACCGTCCGCATCCGCTTCGCATCCCTGTTCCACTCCCGAGCCTGCCCCGGCGTTGCCGGAGGAGGAGATGAGCGAGGGTCGGGCGAGCCGACCCGAAGGAAGAGGAGAGAGTCCATGAGCGCCGTCATTAATCTCAGGCACGAGCCGAAGCTGCGGGAGCAGTTCGAATATGCCCAGGTGGTGAACAACACCGTGCTGATCGAC
>VYDD01000270.1 GCA_009843625.1 Gammaproteobacteria bacterium
CTGCCGGTTCGTCCTGCCGATACGCACAAGCACCAGGTCGGCTCGCTGCTCCTGCTGGCGGGCGCGCCCGGGATGGCGGGCGCGGCGATCATGGCGGCGCGGGCGGCGCTGAGGGCCGGGGCGGGATTCGTGCGCATCGCGAGCGCCGCCGCCAATCGGCCCGTGCTCCAGGGCGCCGTCCCGGAGGCGGTGTTCGTGGACACGGCCGACCCGGGCGCGCTCGCCCGGGCAGCGGTGGCATCGACTGCGGTCGTGGCGGGCCCCGGGCTGGGGGTCGCGTCGGAGGCCGCCGGCGCCCTTGCCGCTGTTCTGGAAGCGTCCGGCGATTCCCCGGTGCTGCTCGACGCCGACGCCCTGAACCTGGTGGCAGCGGAGTCGGGTCCGGCCCTGGGCGACCTGGGGCGCGCTCGACGCGTGCTGGTGACGCCGCACCGGGGAGAGATGAGGAGGCTCGTGGCCGCCGCCGCCGACCTCCCCGGTCTTCCGCACGAACTGGCTCTCGACCGGGCGGCGGCGTGGTCGTGCACGGTGTTGCTGAAGGGCAACCCGTCGGTCGTAGCCACCCCCGAAAAGCGGCTCCTGGTTGGCGGGCTCGGGAGCTCCGATCTGGCCGCGGCGGGGATGGGGGACGTGCTGAGCGGAGTCGCGGGCTCGCTGATGGCGCAGGGGTGCGACCCATCGGTGGCAGGCGGGCTGGCGCTGCACCTGACCGGGGGCGCGGCCGCGCTCGGGAGCGAGGGTCCGGGGCTGGTGCCGGGCGACGTGATCGCCCGCCTTGCGGCCGCAGTCCGGCGTCAACCGGATCCGAAGAGCCCCCTCGACCTGCCCTTCGTCATCTTCGACCAGGAGGCTCCTCGTTGAGCCCGCTGGGACCGGGCGGCGAGTTCGACCTTATTCGGTCCTTCCAGGCAGCCGGACCGCCGCCCGGGGCGGAGGTGCTGGTGGGTTCCGGGGACGACTGTGCGGTGCTCGAATCCGGCTGGGTGGTGAGCACGGACGCCTTCCTCGAGGACGTGCACTTCCGGCGCTCCTGGATCAGCTTCGACGAGGCGGGCTACCGCGCCGTGACCGCCGCCCTGAGCGACGTGGCCGCGATGGCCGCGCGGCCCGTCGGCGTGCTCGTCGCCCTCGGCCTGCCCCACGCGGATGCCTCACGCATCGTGGCGGGCCTTCGGTCAGGCATCCGGCGAGCGTGCGAACGTTCAGGTTGCGCGCTTGTCGGGGGCGACCTCACCCGCTCTCCGGGCCGGCTGGTCGTCAACGTGGTCGCACTGGGACGGGCGCATCGCCCGATCCTGCGGAGCGGGGCCGGGGCGGGCGACGAGGTCTGGGTGACGGGCGTGCTGGGCGCGAGCGCCGCCGCGGTGCGCGACTGGCAGGGCGGGCGCGAGCCCGGTTCGTCCGCGCGGCGGGCTTTCGCCGCACCCGCCGCGCGCCTCGAAGAGGCTCGCTGGCTCGCCGAGCGCATCCGGGTGACCGCCCTCATCGACCTCTCGGATGGCCTCTTGGGAGACATGGGCCACGTCGCCGCGGCGAGCGGGACGGCCATCGTCCTGGACCCGGCCCTCGTCCCCGTCGCCCCCGGAGCCGTCGCCGCCGCCGGGTCGCGCCGCAGCGCGCTGCCTCTCGCGCTTGCGGGAGGCGAGGACTACGAACTCGCCTTCACCGCGCGGCAAGAGTCCGCGGAATCGGTCGCGGCCGACTTCCATCGCAGGTTCGGAATACCCCTCACGCGCGTCGGAATTGTCGCCGACGGCGCGGGCGTTAGACTTGAGGGCGACGGCGCGGACGAGTTCGACCCCGGATCCGCGGGCTTCGACCACTTTCGCGCGCCGCGATCCGGCGCGGCCGACGTCGGGCGCCCGGAGAACCGGTAAGGCGGATCGGGAGTGCGGATGCTTCGGACGGGATGGGTGGCGCTGGCGGCGATCGCGACGACGGGCTACTACGCCGCGATCATTCTGTTCACCTCAGTGGTCCCGGCCTGGCGCCACCGGCGGTGCGGGCACTGGGCGCAGGGCTGGTCTGCCGTCCTGTTGCGTGCCGCGGGTGTGACCGTCACCTCGACCGGGCTCGACCGGGTCGATCCCCTGCGCTCGCAAATCGTGGTTTCCAACCACCAGTCCTGGTTCGACGTACTCGCGCTTTTCGCCACCTTCCCCACCTCCCTGCGCTTCGTGGCCAAGGAGGAGTTGCGATCCGTTCCGGTCTTCGGCAAGGCGATTCTGCGCTGCGGCCATATCGCCATCGACCGCCGCAACCGCCACAGCGCGATCGAGTCGCTGCAACGGGCGGCCCGGCGGCTGCGCGAGCGCACCCTTCACGTCGTCATGTTCGCGGAAGGCACGCGGTCGCCCACCGGGGAGCTCCAGCCCTTCAAGAAGGGCGCCTTCGTGCTGGCGCTCGAGACGCGGACGCCGGTTCTGCCGGTTGCGGTCGTGGGGAGCCGCGCCGTGATGCCCAAACACAGCTACGCGATTCGATCGGGTGAGATCGAGGTGCGGGTCGGCGAACCCATCGAGGTGGGCGACCTGACCATGTCGGATCGAAACGCGCTGCGCGACCGCGCGCGCCAGGCGGTCGCTGATCTCATGTCCGGATCGTCACCAGGGCAGGCCAACGGGGCCCTCGCGTTGCCACTCGCCCCCGCCGCCCCGGCAACCGGGCCCGACGTCAAGGAGGAGCAGCCGTGTCCGCGATCACGGAAGTGAAGGGGAGGGAGATCCTCGACTCCCGCGGAACCCCGACGGTGGAAGCCGAGGTGACCCTGGCGACCGGCGCGCGCGCGACCGCGGCGGTCCCCAGCGGGGCCTCCACCGGCGAGCACGAGGCGGTGGAACTCCGGGACGGGGACCCCTCCCGCTACCGCGGCAAGGGGGTGCGGCGCGCGGTGGCCCACGTCAACGGCGAAATCCGGGCGGCCGTGGTCGGCAGGGAGGCACGCGAGCAGCGCTCCCTGGACCGCGCGCTGGTGGAGCTCGACGGCACCCCCAACAAGGGCCGGCTCGGGGCGAACGCGATCCTGAGCGTGTCGCTGGCGACGGCGCGCGCGGCCGCCCGCGAGGCCGGGCAGCCCCTCTACCGCTACCTGGGCGGCGAGGCGGCCACCGTCCTTCCGGTCCCCATGATGAACATCCTGAACGGCGGCGCCCATGCACCCAACAACGTGGACATCCAGGAGTTCATGGTCATGCCCGTGGGCGCCGACACCTTCTCCGAGGGACTGCGCATGGGGACCGAGGTCTTCCACGCCCTCCGCGACGTGCTCGCCGAAGCCGGCCGCAACACCGCCGTGGGCGACGAGGGCGGCTTCGCCCCCGATCTGGGCGGAAACGAGGAAGCGATCGAGGTGGTGCTCACGGCCATCGAGCGCGCCGGCTACCGGCCCGGCGACGAGGTCGTCCTCGCCATCGACGCCGCCGCCAGCGAATTCCTCCGGGGTGACGACTACGTCCTGCAGGGCTCCGGCGGCGGCCGCCTCGGCCGGGAGGCGATGGTGGCGTTCTGGGACGACTGGACCCGCCGCTACCCCATTGCGTCGCTCGAGGACGCGCTGGGCGAGAACGACTGGGGGGGATGGGGGGTATTGACCAGGGCCGTCGGCGAACGCGTGCAGCTGGTCGGCGACGACCTCTTCGTCACCAGCAGCGAGCGGCTGCGACGGGGAATCCGCGAGGGAGTTGCGAACTCCATCCTCATCAAGGTGAACCAGATCGGCACGCTGACCGAGACCATGGACGCCATCGACCTGGCTCGCGCCTCCGGCTACCGGTGCGTGATCTCACATCGTTCGGGCGAGACCGAGGATACGTTCATCGCCGACCTGGCCGTCGCGCGCGCAACCGGACAGATCAAGACCGGAAGCGCCAGCCGCAGCGACCGGGTGGCCAAGTAC
>VYDD01000482.1 GCA_009843625.1 Gammaproteobacteria bacterium
GCCCTTCGTCGGCACGTTCATCGCCCTCAGCTCCCGCGGGCGCACGTTGCGCGAGTTCATCCTGGGCGTGCTGTTCGTCCCGACCGGCCTGGGGTTGCTGTGGTTCGGGATCTTCGGCGGCAACGCCCTCCATCTGGAACTCAACGCAGCGGGCGGCGTCGGAACCGCCGGGATCATGGAACTGGTGCGGGCGGCGAACTATGAAGCCGCGCTCTACGCGACCATCGGCCAGATGACCGACGCCGGCTGGCTTGCCTGGGCCATGTCCGCCATGGCCACCCTCCTGCTGGCGACCTGGTTCATTACATCATCGGATTCCGGCACCCTGGTCATCACCACCTTCCTGAGCATGGGCGACGCTCACCCGCCGCGCCGGTTCCGCATCGTCTGGGGGCTCGGCGTGGGGACGGTGGCCGCCGTGCTCCTGCTCGCCGATGGCCTCCAGGCCCTGCAGACCGCTGCCATAGCCGCCGCCCTGCCCGTGAGCGTCGTGCTGCTGTTCATGATCGCGGGACTGCTCAGGTCGCTGGCGCGGGATCCGTGATGGGTGGTCTAGCTGACGAGCTCGATTCTCAGATTGAGACCAAGCACCTGCGCAGCTGCGGTGAGGGTGTCCAAGCGGATGTGGTCGTTATCGGGGTCCAAGATCCGGTCCAACTGGCTCCGGCTCGTGCGCATCGCTCGAGCCATGGCGCTCTTGCTCATCTGTTGGCTCTCCATGGCCTGCGCCAGCTGCCAAGCCAGAACGCGTTTCACGGCGATAGCGTTGGTTTCTTCGAGGGTCCCCTCGTCTGCCAGGTAGTCCTCGAAGGACGAGCCAATTCGTCCCCTAGTCGCCGTCATGATGTGATCTCCTTTCCTCGCTTCCTCGCGAGGTCCAGGTCTCGCTTGGGAGTCTTCCGGGTTTGCTTGATGAACCCATGCAGCAGGACCATGTGATCAGCATGGACGACGAAGATCACACGCGCGATGCGCCCGTCTGCGATGTTCGATCGAACCTCAAGAAGCCCGCCGCCCAGCGCTCGGCAGAGCGGCATCCCGAGCGGCCAACCGAATTCGACAGTCGCAATATTCCGTCCAACGATGCGCCTGCTCGTCTCGTCGAGTTCGCGAAGCCAGTCCTTGACCGGCTCCTTTCCACCCGGACTCTGGTAGAACGCCGCCGGCAGTTTCTTGAGTTCCAGCACATGCACCTCGGATGGTACACTGTACTATTTATCGTACAGGTGGTCAACCGGGATATCGCAACCCGCGGCGAACGCGGACCGATACATGCTATGGCGGTCCGATCAGGATTCGGTCAGCAGATGAGGGTGGAGCCTCACGTTAACGTCAGGGTTGGCTCCCCCTCACGACACCAGCCCCGCCGCCATCGCCACCTCGATCTCATCCATCCCCAGCCGCCTCAGCTCGGCGTTGACCTCGGCCAACTCGTCCTCCCAGACGGCCTGGAGCCGCGTCAGGTGGCCGTCGAGCCGCTCCACCATGATCTCGTAGACCGCGTACATGCCGCTTCCGGGGCGCCCGTCGCCCTGCTCGGACATCGACAGCAGGTTGGCCAGGCGGTTGTTCACCCTGATGGGGAAGTTGAGGGGATCCTGGTTCGACTGGTTGCGCACCTGGTAGATGTCCGCCTCCACCGCCGACGCGCTCTCCCGCAGCCGCTCGCCCGCGCCGGCCAGCCGCTCATCGTCCGACGCCTCCAGCCGCGCGTCCAACTGGGCCTTCACGCCCCGGATCGCGATCACCGCGGAGTTGGCCTGGTGCACCCGGTCCCGGATCTCGACGCCGAACTCGTACTGGGCGACCAGGTCGTCCTCGGTCACGTCGGTGATCCAAGGGTGGGGGCGGACCTCCACGTCGGTGGTTTCGGTGCGGCCGCCGACCGTGAGCCGCGCCGTGTACGTCCCCGGCGGGACCGCGGGCGCCATCGTGCGCACGCCCCAGAGGATCATCCCGGGGAAGGTCGCGGGCGGATCCGTGCGCAGGTCCCAGCGCAGCCGGTTCAGCCCGGCCTCCAAAGGCAGCGGCGGACCCGCCCAGCGATCCCGCTCCTCGCCTTCCACGGCGGGCTCGAACGTGCGCACCACATCGCCCGACGCGTCCACGATCTCGAGCGTCGCATCGCCGGGCTCGTCGGCGAGCCACCACGACAGCACCACCCCGTTCGCGGAACGATACGCGGCGGCCGGCTCGAACAGCACCAGGTCGCGCCCGGTCGTCCCCGGCTGGATCTGCCGCAGCGGCGCGATGTTGTCGAGGACCCAGAAGCCGCGCCCGTGGCTCGCCATCGCCAGCTCGTCGTGCTCGGGGATCACGTCGGTGATCGGGATGTCTGGGAGGTCCGGGTTCAGCTCCTGCCAGGAACCGCCGTCGTCAAATGAGATGTAGACGCCGTGGTTGGTGCCGGCGTACAGCAGCCCCGCGCGGTTCGGGTCCTCGCGGATGGAGTTCACGTAGGCGTCGTCCCGGATTCCGTCAACGATTCGGGTCCAGGTCGCCCCGAAATCATCGGTTTTCCATATGTGGGGCCGAAAATCATCGAGTAGAGCGCGACGGGCCGAAACGTAAGCTCGCCCCGCGTCGAACGCCGACGCGTCGATGAGGCTCACGCGCCCGAAGTCCGGCATGTCGGGGGGCGTCACGTCGGTCTAGTTCTCGCCCCCGTCGCGCGTCACGTGCACGAGCCCGTCATCGGAACCCGTCCAGATCACGTCGATGTCGACCTTGCCGGGACCCACGGCGAAGATCGTCGCATAGACCTCGGGGCCGTTCATGTCGCCGGTGATGGGCCCGCCGGAACGTCCCAGCGTCATGGGGTCGGCGCGGGTGAGGTCGGGGCTCAGCACGTCCCAGTTGGTGCCGCCGTCGGTGGTGCGCCAGAGCCGGTTCGACGACGCGTACAACACGTTGGGATGGATGGGCGAAAAGATGATGGGAAAGGTCCATTGCCAGCGCTCGACCATGTCCAGGGCGGGCTCCCCGGAGTAGAACCAGGGGTAGGGATTGACCTCGCGCGAAGTCCCCAGCCGCCGGTTGAACCTGTCGATGTAGCGGCCGTTGTTGGTGCCCGAGAAGAAGACGTCGAGGTCCTTCGGGTCGGGCGCGATGTAGCCCGGCTCTCCGCCCCCGGCCACGTAGTGCACCCCCATCGAGCCCTCCGTGATCGCAGGTGCCCGGGCGTCCGCGGCTGCGGCTGCGGCGGTGTCGGAGTCGTCCGCATTCGCGGCTGCCGCCAGGGCCTGCTCGAAGCGACCCGCGTTCCAGTCTGACGGCAGGCAGAGCGTGCTGTTGTCCTGCTGCGAGCCGCAGATGTGCCACGGGACGTGCGCCGTGGTGACGCCGTGGTAGAACTGGGCGGTGGAGAACTCCTGGTCGGTCCAGTCGCTGCCGGTGGTGAAGCTCACCGCGCCGCCGCCGTCGTTGGCCACCACCACGTGCGCCGGGTCGTCGGGGTCGATCCAGAAGTCGTGGAAGTCGACGTGGGTCCCGTTGTTGATGACTTCGTAGGTGGCCCCGCCGTCGGTGGAGCGGAAGAGCGAGGTGTTCTGCACGTACACCACATCCTCGTCATGATGGTCGGCGAAGACGTGCGTGTAGTAGAAGGCCCGCTGCCGGATGCGCCGCTCGTCGTTGATGAGCTCCCAGGTGGCGCCCGCGTCGTCCGAGCGGAAGAGCCCCCCGTCGTCGTGTTCGAAGAGGGCGTAGACGCGGTTCGAATTCGCGCTTGACACCGCCACCCCGATCCGGCCCACGACACCCTCGGGCGGCATCCCCGGATTCCGGGTCATCTCGGTCCACGTGCTTCCACCGTCGACGCTTTTGAACATGCCGCTGCCCGGCCCGCCGGAGGACATGGTGTACTCCTTGCGGAAG
>VYDD01000350.1 GCA_009843625.1 Gammaproteobacteria bacterium
GCACGAAACGAAGCCGCCGGAGCTACGGCGCCGGCGAATGGGGCCGGAACCGGGTGAGGGTGTTCCCCGATCCCAAGACCGGCATGTTCCAGATCGAGTAGCGCGAGAACGGCCAAGGCTGAGCCGGTCGCTGAAACACCGCGACTGGGTGAGGGCGAAGAAGCAGGCGGGCGAGTTCGCCGCCGGGTTCGTCGGCCCGGACCTGAACGGCAAGGCAGGAGCCGAGCCCGAGCCGCTCACGCCGGAGAGGCTGTTTGACATCTACGGTAAGGAGGTGACGCCCGCGAAGGGCAGCCACACCCGGCGGCACGACAGGGGAGCCATGGCGATGTTCCTCTGCCCTGCCGGCAGGGACCTTCCTACAACGTCGGCCGCGCCCTATGGTGCCCTGTCACCTGCTGGAACGCGTCTGCGACGATGAGCGCAATCTCATCCCGGCCGGGAGCGGCCGCTACCTGCATCGACAGCGGCATTCCCTCCACCTCGGAGAACCCGGTGGGGATGGCGACGGCCGGGGCTCCCGACAGGTTCCACATATTGGTCTTGCTCCCGGTCGACTCCCGGGGACGCGGGGGATCGTCACCCTCGACCAGTCCGGCGATGTCGTCCGCCGGGTGAATGAGCACGTCGCATTCATCGAAGACGGTGAGGAACTGATCGCGCCAGTGCCGGCGCACCCGCTGAGCCTGTACGTACGCGTGCCCCGGCATCAGCACGCCCGACGCGACCCGCGAACGGTAGGCCTCTGACATGTTGTCGGGCTGGGTGAGCAGGTTGTGCCGCTGATACGCTCCCACCTCCGCGCTTCGGATGACAAGGTAGAACGAGCTCAGGCTGGTGAGTCCGGGGAAGAGCACGTTGGTGCGCACGGTGCGGACCGTGGCCCCCAATGATCTCATGACCTCCACCGCTTCCCCGAAGGCACTCAGTTGCTCGTCGTAGGGCACGCCCATGAGGAAGTCGTCTTCGGCGGGGACGCCCACGACCACCCGCTCGAGGGGGTTGGGCCGGGGCTCCCAGAAGAGCGCCTCGGCGGTCCGGTAGCGGGCCACCTTGCGGGTGTGCGGGTCCAGTGGGTCTTCGCCACCCACCGCGTCCAGCACCAGCGCCGCGTCCCGGGCGCTGTGCACCATCGGGCCGGGGTGGTCCATGGACCACGCGAGGGGGAGGACCCCGTGCAGGCTGATGGCGCCATAGGTGGGCTTGAGCCCGGTGATGCCGCAGTTGGCGGCCGGACCGCGGATCGAACCGCCGGTGCAGGTGCCCATTCCCACCATGAACTGGGACGCCGCGACACCGGTCGCGGAGCCCGTGCTGGATCCGCCGGCAACTCGGTCGAAGTCCCAGGGGTTTTTCGCGGGCCATTGATTCGCTGTGGCCAGTTCGGCGGTGCCCACCTTGCCCACGATGACGGCTCCCGCGGCCTTGAGCCTTGCCACGGAGGTCGCGTCGAAGGAGGGGGTGAAGCCCCTGTAGAGACCGGAGTTCCCCTCGGTGACCTTGCCCTCCGTCAGGTAGATGTCCTTCAGCCCCACGGTGATTCCGTGCAGGGGTCCGAGGTAGCGCCCCGCGGCGATCTCGTCCTCGGCGGCTTCCGCCTGGGCCATGATCTCGTCGGCCGGGTACTGGTTCACGAAGGTCTCGATCCGCGGCTCGGTTGCCGCGATGCGTTCGAGGGTCGCCTCGGCCAGCTCGACGGGAGACACGATTCGCCGCCGGATCAGATCGGCGGCCTGCCACACCTCCAGGTCGTAGAGCGGGACGTCCTGCGGTTCGACCGGCGGGATGGTCCAGCGCGGCTGCCGCGACATGGGCACCCACGGGGCGGCGGCGGCTGCGGCCGCACCCTTCACGAAGTTTCGGCGCGTGAGTGCCGTCCCGCCGCCGGCGCTCATGGCAGCCACTCCGGCACGTGCTTCGTGACCGGAGGAGGCGTTTCCTGCTGCGGCATCCGGGCCAGGATCGCCTCGCACTCGGCGAGCCCGTTCAGCACGTCGGCAAAGACGGTGGTGGGCAGTTGATTCTCGGCGAGCCCGACCACTTCGGCGAGTCGGCGTGCGTGCTCGAGCGCGGTTTCGTTCGTGTACGGAGTCTGCATGGGTTCTCCTGAGCTCCCCTCAGAACGCCATCAGGTACGTCAGTTTCACCACGCCCGTGCGCCGCTGCCAGCGCGGTTCGCGCGGGTCGAGGAGGTCGCCCGTCAGGTAGCCGGTGTCGATGACCACGAAGAGGTCGCTGCCGGGGGTGTGGATCCAGTCGATGCGGATGTTGGCCTGCAGTTCGCGGGAGTGATTGTCCCACTGCACCAGCGCGTTGGCGAAGAGCTTGCGGCTGACGGCGCCCTGGATGTTTGCGCTCACCAGGTGGGTGGAGAAATCCCCGTCCGCCACCGGTAGCGAGACGCCGTTCCACGCGTACCTCCCGCCGATGGTGAGGTGCGGGCCGGTGATCCAGGTGGCGCCGCCCCCGATCTCGGTGCGCGTCCCGGACCAGAAGTCGCCGACCGATCCCTGCAGCGCCCCGGAGAAGGTGCGGCTGTCGTTGGTGCGCATGCTTGCGGTGAGGCGCCGGAAGCGATAGTCGCCAGCAGCCAGACGGCGTCGGCTGATGCGCGCCGGCAGCTCCAGCCTCTCGAAGCGCTCGCTGAAGGAGATGTTGGCGACTTCGCCGGTCTGGAAGTTGAGCCCGGCGCTCGCGCGCAGTTGATGCGTCTGTTTGGCGCCGTCGCGGCCCCGGATGCGGTGGCCGCTCACGTCCAGCGGCAGCTGGCGCGCCCAGGCACTGGACTCAAAGCGTGGGGTGACCCCGGCGCGGCCCTGCCACCGGTCCTGGTCGGTGCGGGGCACGAACCCCAGCGCCGGCTGGAAGCCATCGTCGATGATCAGACGCGAAACGCTGGCCACGTACAAGTTGTTCTGCAGCACCAGCTCGGTGGATGCGGCGGTCGCGCTGCCCGCCTCCCGGGGATCCGGGGATCCTGCCGACACCTCGTCCGCAGCCGATCCCGAAGCTCCCGTCATGGATGGAGCAAAGTCCGGATTCCAGACCCGCGCCGCCCACACGTTGAAGGCGCTGCTGCTCCAGAACCGGCTGGAGAAGTCGAGTCCGGCGGACCGGTCCCAGCCGTTTTCGTGGTCCAGGCTGCTGATGATCCCGCCCAGCGTCGTGCGCGGCCGCAGATCCGTCCTGAGCCGCACCACCGAGTTCCACGCAGCCGGCAGCGCGACCGCATCGTCCGAATACCCGCGCGTGCGCAGCGCCAGCGCGCCGATGGAAAGCGGTCCCGCCTGGCCCGTAAGCCTCCCCCCTCCCGCGATGTCGCCCCGGAGCCCGACTCGTCGGCTGAAGAAGACCTCGGTCTGCCGCGGCGTCCCGAACTGGAAGAGCCCGGCCCGCTCCAGGAAGAACTCGCGCTTCTCGGGATAGAAGAGATCGAAGCGGGTGAGGTTGATCTGGACGTTGTCCGACTCCACCTGCGCGAAGTCGGTGTTCCAGGTGAGGTCGAAGGTGAGGTTGGAAGTCAGCGCGTACTTGACGTCGACGCCCACGTCGGTCTGCCCCTCGAAGCTCGCGTCCCCCGCCATGCGCTGCGTTCCGGCGGTCGCGAACGGTTTCACCTCAGCGTAGCGCCCGCGCCTGAGGCCGCTGAGCCCGTCGAGGGTGGCGTAGCGCGACACCTGCGAGATGCCCGAGCGGTACTCCTGGCCGATGTGCGGCCAGAACACGCTCTCGTTCTTGCGCCGGATCGACCGCATGAAGGCAATGCCCATGGTGGGCTCGTCCACGTCCGGGAAACGGATGGTGGTGAAGGGGATCTCGAGCTCGAGCACCCAGCCGTCCTCGGTCACGCGCGTCTCGCTGGTGAAGAC
>VYDD01000111.1 GCA_009843625.1 Gammaproteobacteria bacterium
GTTCGAGAGCGGACTACCCAGCGCGATTCGGGCCCATCCGGTCAGCAGCCGTGGCCGGGCGCCGAGCGCGGTCACCACGCCCATGATCTGGCAGACTCGCCCGGAGCGCTGGAAGTCGGCGGTGACGGCCACCGACAGCAGCGGGAAGTCGATGGAGCGCCGCTGGCGCAGCTTGGTGTACGCGGCGCGGCTGTCACGCGAAGGGAATGGGATGCGCACCCGGGTCACGATTTCCCCCGGCTTTCTGCGGCTGTTCCAGATGCCGTCCGCCAGGAAGAAGTCGTTCAGGCCCACTTGCCGGCGCCCCTCGGGTCCGGCCAGCTCGATGGTCGCCCCCAGCGTCATGAGCACGGGCGGGGTATCGGCCGAATGCGCGGCCACGCACTTCTTCCCCACGCGGGTGACGTGGCACACGTCCCCATCCTTCTTGAGGCAGTACCCGAGGGCATCGCGCCAGAACTCCGTCTGGTTGTAGTACGTGCAGCGTGTGTCCAGGCAGATGTTGCCGCCGAGGGTCCCCATGTTGCGCAGCTGCGGTCCCGCCACCTGCCCTGCGGCCGCCGCCAGCGACGGGAACCGGCGCCGCACCTCGGGATGGCGCGCCACCGAGGCCAGCGTCTCCGCCCCGCCGATCACCAGCGCGCTGCCGTCGCGCCGGAACCCCCTCATGCCGGGGATCTGCCTGAGCGCGACCAGGTGTTCGGGGGTGAAGAGCCGATGTTTCATGTTGGGGATGAGGTCCGTGCCCCCCGAGACCGGGAGCGCCTTGCTTCCCCATCGGTCCAGCAGCCCCACGGCTTCGTCGATGGTTCGGGGCCGGTGGTAGCGGAACGGGGGCAGGCGCAGCATTCAGCGATCTCCGCCGACAGTGCCGGGCTCCAGGGGTCGCGCCACCATGATCCCGTCCTGGCCTCCGATGCGCTGGACGCGTTCGGCGAGTGGAACCTCGCTGATCTGGACAGCGGACCCGACCAGGGGAGCGTGGAGCAGAAACACGCCGCCGTCGCGCACCAGCGCCAGCCCGGTGTGCGCGATGTCGAGCCCGTCCACCGTGGAGGTGGCGGCGATGATGTCGCCGTTGGCGATACCCGGAGCCGCGTCCTCTATGTGCGCCTCGCCGATGAAGTAGCGGGGCCGCGCGCCCAGCCGGGCCTCCGCCCGCGCGATCTCGTCGACGATGCCGGGCGCGGAGAGCTGCCGGTAGGCATCCGGGTGCGTCGACATGAAGTTGATCGGGGTGTCGTCGGCCATCCCGCCCAGCTCCCGGGAGATGTCGCGCACCAGCCCGCGCGCCCCGTTGTCGGCGATCCACTCGGAGAAGTAGTGCAGCCGGCTCGGATAGCCCTCCAGCTCGCCGCCCCGGTAGCGGATCTCGGTGAGCAGCCGCCGGTACTCGGCGCGCAGCCGCGTTTCATCGTCGAGCAACGACGGGTCGTGGAGATGAACGAAGCGGCCAAGCGCCAGCACGTTCTCGACGAAGGTGACGCAGTCGAGCTCGCGCAGGTTGACCACCAGGCGCTCGGGGCCCTCCACCTCGAGGGTCTGCGGCACGTACGCGGTGCCCACGAAGGTCACGCCGATGCGCGCCATGGTCTCGCCCAGCGGCAGGCGGTGCAGTTCTTCGTCCCAGGCCCGCGCGAGGGTCGAGCGCACGATTCCCCAGTCCTCCGCCGTCCCCTCGGACAACGCCAGCAGGCGGGCCTCCTCCACGGAAGACCCTGAATCACAGGATGCCAGGGCGAGAAGGGCCGCGATGGCCGCGACGGGGCGCGCCAAGCGCCTGTAATACGCGTGTATTACATGCCTTGACGCGCTCCGGTGGCGAGCCACTGCGTTGGCGCTCATCGGCCCACCCCGACCGCCACCCGGTCAGCCTTCGCGGGTTCCAGCGGCGGGCCGGCCCGTCGCCGTGGCGGCTCCAGCGCCCTTGGCCCCCCGGCCTCCCGGATGGCTCTCCACACGTTCGGAGCGGAAAAGGGCAGACGGTCCATGCGAACTCCCGTGGCGTCATGTATGGCGTTGGCGATCGCCGGGATCGAGGAATGCAGCGGCCCCTCCCCCGCCTCCTTGGCGCCGTAGGGGCCCTCCGGGTCGATCGACTCGACGATCAGCGATTCGATTTCCGGTGTGTCCAGGCTGGTGGGAATGCGGTAGTCGAGGAGCGAGGGCGCGTTGTGGAGCCCCGCGCGTCCCTGCGCGGCGGACTTGAAGATCTGCTCCTCCATGAGCGCCTCGGCGAAGCCCATGTAGACGGACCCCTCCATTTGGCCCTCCACCAGCAGCGGGTTCAGGGCGCGCCCGCAGTCGTGCGCCACCCAGATCCGGACCACGTCCACGACCCCGGTTTCCACATCCACGTCGACCTCGGCCACGTGAGCCGTGAAGGAGTACGCGGGCGAGGCGCCGATGGTCCCGCCCCGGTAGTCCCCGTGGTTGTCGCGCGGCGTATTGTACCAGCCGGTGGCTCCCAGCGTGCCGAAGCGCGCCTCGGCGAGGTTGAACGCCTGGGCAATGGGCATCCTGCGCCCGGTGTCCGGCGCGTAATACGCCCACCCTCCCGCCAGTTGAACCTGGCCCGGCCGGCATTCCCAGTCCTCCGCCACGGCCTCCTGCACCTTGCGCCGCAGCTTGCGGGCGGCATCGATGCAGGCGTTGCCGAGCATGAAGGTGATGCGCGACGAATAGGCGCCCAGGTCCACCGGAGTGAAATCGGTGTCGCCGGCCAATACGCGCACGTACTCGAGCGGCACGCCCAGTTCCTCCGCGGTTATGTAGGCCACCATGGAGTCGCACCCCTGGCCGATCTCCGACGCTCCGCTCAGCACCGCCACCCGCCCCGACCTGTCCACCTGCAACTGGATCGCCGACTGCGGCATCTCGTTGGGATAGACCGGGTAGTTGGTGCCGGAGATGTAACACGAACCGGCGACGCCGAGTCCCCGCCCCAGGGGCAATCGGCGATGGCGCTCCCGCCAACCGCTCGCCTTCTCCACGGCATCCAGACACTCCAGGAAGCCGTTCGAGGTGACGCGCAGCTCGTTCACCGTGCGCGTGTTGCCGCCCATGAAGTTGACGCGCCGGAGCTCGATGGGATCCATCCCCAGCCTCTCGGCCAGCTTGTCCAACTGCACCTCGAAGGCGAAGCGCGGCTGCACCGAGCCGTGGCCGCGCTTCGGGCCGCAGGCGGGCTTGTTGGTGTAGACGCGCGTCGAGTCGAAGCGATACGCCGGCATGGCGTAGGGCGCGGTGAGCAACTGGCCCGCGTAGTACGTGGTCACGAGCCCGAAGGACGCGTAGGCGCCTCCGTCCAGCACGACCTCCGCGTCCACCGCCTGCAGCCGGCCCTCGCCGTCGACGCCGGTGCGGTACTTCATGTGGAAGGGATGGCGCCCGCGGTGGGCGTAGAACACCTCCTCGCGAGTGTACAGGATCTTGACCGAGCGCCCCGTCACCATGGACAGGCGGGCGACGCAGAACTCCAGGTCGAAGGGCTCGGACTTGCCGCCGAAGGCACCGCCCACCGGCGGCTGCACGACCCGGATGGTCGCCGGGTCCAGCCCCAGAACCGAGGCCAGCTCGCGGTGCAGGTAGTGCGGCACCTGGGTCGCCGACCACACCGTCAGGCGCCCGTTCTCGTCGTAGCGGCCGATGGCGCAGTGCGGCTCGATGGGGGTGTGCGTGGTGCCCTCGAAGAAGTACTCGCCCTCCACTACCTCCTCCGCGCCCGCCATGCGCTCGTCCACCTCGCCGAAGCTGAGCTGCACCCGCTTGGTGACGTTGCCGTTTCGTCCCTCCCGGCGCGGCTCGTGGATGAAGGGATGCTCCTCGCTCCCATCGGCGGCGAGCGCCTCCGCGGGATCGAGGCA
>VYDD01000495.1 GCA_009843625.1 Gammaproteobacteria bacterium
GTCCGACCTGCGCGTGCTGGAATCGCTCTACCTGGCATCCGGGGGCCAGGAATGGACGAACGCCACCGGCTGGCGCGAGGGCGCCGCCGCCGCCGAACGCTACGGAGTCGGCACGGACGCGCTCGGCCGCGTCACCGCGCTCGACCTGACCGCCAACGGACTGACCGGCCGCCTCCCCGAGAACCTGGGCCGGCTGACGCTGCTGACCGAGCTCCGGGTCGCGGGCAACGCGCTCGCCGGACGTCTGCCGCAGTCCCTCCCGGCGCTTCCGCTTCGGTGGTTCGACTACGCGGAAACGGAGCTGTGAGTACATGCCGACGCATACTTCAAGGACTGGCTCGGAGGTATTGAGTGGCATCAGGGGACGATCATCGACTGTGCTCCTCCCTCCGACCGCGATGTCCTGGTGGCGCTCTACGACGCGACGGGCGGGCCCGACTGGACCGAACGCGGCAACTGGCTGACCGATGCGGAACTCGGCGACTGGTACGGCGTCGAGACGGATTCCTCGGGCCGGGTGACTGCGCTCAGGCTGCAGAACAACGGCCTCGAGGGCCCGTTGCCGCCGGAACTGGGGCACCTCTCCGCATTGCGGGACCTGGTTCTCTGGAACAACGATCTGTGGGGTCCCATCCCTCCGGAGCTGGGCAACCTCCCCAACCTCACCAGCCTCGTCGTCGTCAACAGCAACCTGTCGGGGACCATTCCGCCGGAGCTCGGCAACCTGGCCGAGCTGAGGGTTCTGCTGCTGGCAAGCACCGAACTGACGGGAGCCATACCCGCGGAGCTGGGCAAGCTGGTCAACCTTACCTCCCTGACGCTCGACGACAACGCTCTGGAAGGTCCGATCCCGCCTGAGCTCGGGAACCTCGCCGCGCTGGAGTCGCTGAGCCTCGCCCTGAACGACCTGACGGGCTCCATCCCCCCGGAATTGGGGAGCCTCTCGAGCCTCCGCCAGCTCGGTCTTGGAGGCAACGAACTCACAGGCTCCATCCCTCCGGAACTGGCAATGCTGGAGGAGTTGCAGGTCCTCGTCCTGTGGAACAACGATCTCACCGGACCGGTGCCTCCGGAACTCGGCAGTCTCGGCAACCTGCTCTATGCGACTCTCGCCGAAAACGAGCTTACGGGCGCCATCCCGCCGGAGCTCGGCTCACTCGCGCGCATCGACTACCTGACCCTTGCGGACAACAACCTCACCGGCCCGATCCCGGCCGAGTTCGGACGCCTGATCGGGGCAATCGATCTGGATCTGAGAGGCAATGCCCTCACCGGTCAGATCCCGGCCGAACTGGGCCGGCTGCCCCTCCTGCCGCGCCTGTCGCTGGTCCGCAACGGCCTGAGCGGTCCGATCCCGCCCGAGGTGGGAGGAATGAGCCACCTCCGCGAACTCGACGTGACGGACAATTCCGAGCTCTCGGGAGCGCTTCCGGAACAGCTGACGGAGCTGAGCATCGACGTGCTCGCCGCGGGAGGAACCGACCTGTGCGCGCCCTCGGACGAGGCCTTTCAACAGTGGCTGGGAGCCATCCGCAAGCAGCGGGTGACCCAGTGCCTGGACAGCGAACCCGCGTCGGCCTATCTGACCCAGGCGGTGCAGTCGCGCTCCTACCCCGTTCCCCTGGTCGCCGGCCGCCCCGCGCTCCTCAGGGTATTCGTCACCGCGGCGCGCCCCGGCGCCGCGAACATGCCCGCGGTGCGGGCGAGGTTTCTTCTCGACGGAGTCGAGACGCACGTGGCGGAGATCGCGTCCTCCCCGGTTCCCATCCCCGGCGATGTGGACGAGGGCGACCTGGCGGCCTCCGCCAACGCCGAGATCCCCGGGGAGATCATCCAGCCGGGCCTCGAGATGGTGATCGAGATCGACCCGGAGGGAGTCCTGGACCCCACGGTGGGCGTAGCTAGGCGTATTCCCGCGGATGGCCGCCGCACGGTGGACGTGCGCGCGATGCCCCCACTGGACCTGACCCTGGTGCCCTTCCTGCTGGAGCAGACGCCCGATTCCTCGATCCTGGCGCTGACCACCGGCATGGCGGCGGACCCGGGCGGCCACGAACTGCTCCACGACACCCGGACCCTGCTCCCGGTCGGAGAACTCGAGGTGACCGCCCACGAGCCGGTGCTGATTTCGTCCAACAACGCCTACGACCTGTTCCGGGAGACCATCGCCATCTGGGCCGTGGAAGGCGGGATGGGCCACTACATGGGCATGATCAGTGGACGCACGACCGTGGCCCGGGGCATCGCGGGCGTCCCGGGCCGGGTCAGCTTCTCGGTGCCCGACTCGCGAATCATCGCACATGAACTGGGGCACAACGTGAGTCTCCATCACGCCCCCTGCGGAGGCGCCGGCGGTCCCGATCCCTCGTTCCCCGAACCGGACGGATCGATCGGCGCCTGGGGATACGACTTCCGGCGCGGCAGGCTGGTGGCGCCCGCCCGGCACGATTTGATGTCGTATTGCGAACCGCCCTGGGTCAGCGATTACTACTTCACCAACGCGCTCCGCTTCCGGATCCGTGACGAAGCGCCGCGTGTGACGCAGGCAGCGGCGGGGTCCGGCCGCTCGCTCCTGCTCTGGGGGGGCGTCGACCCGGAAGGCAAGCCGTTCCTGGAGCCGGCCTTCGTGCTGGAGGCGCCCGCGAACGTCCCGCGGGCGGGCAGCGAATACCGGATTACGGGCCGCGACGCGCGCGACCGCGAGCTGTTTTCGCTCGGTTTCGACATGCCGGTGCCGGCCGATGGCGACGGCAGGCCGGCGTTCGCCATCATGCTCCCGGTACGCGACGGCTGGGCCGAGGACCTGGCCGGCATCACGCTTGCCGGCCCCGGCGGCTCGGATACGCTGAACCGGGAGTCGGCGCGTCCGATGGCCATCCTGCGCAATCCGCGGACCGGCCAGGTTCGCGGAATCCTGCGTCGCACGGCTCCCGTCGCACTGGCCGCCATGGACGGGACCGGCAGCGTCGCCGGACCCGGTCTGGAAGTGTTGCTCAGCCCGGGGCTGCCCGGGGCTGCAGCCTGGAGGCGCTGACGATGCGCGGCTCCGGCCCGGAAGGGCTCAGGAAGGAGGAGTCGCCGCGTCCGGCCGCTCCGGCGAATCCGCGGCAGGCGCTACCGTAAACTCGGTGAACATCCCCCGGCCGTCATGCCCGGAAAAGTCGCAGATCGCCAGATAGTCGCCCGGCTCGAGCTCGACGGTTGCCACCCGGCGCTCCCCGGGGTTGAGGCGCCGCTCCAGCACCCAGGCCGCGAGGGTGTCTTCCATCCGGCGGAAGTAGATGTTGTGCTCTTCAAACCCGGCGTTGACGAAGCGCACCGGGTGTGGCCCGGCGGGAAGGACGAGCGGCATGGAAATGGTGTACTCGTCCATCAGGATCTGCATGGTGTCCACGCGCGGGAGCGGCGGGGTCTCGGCCGGAGGAGCCGGCCGATCGTCGTCCGGCTCCGCACATCCCCCGGCGGCAACGCATGCGGCGACGAGCACCAGCAGCCGTGAGGCCTTCGACCGCGCGGGACTGCGGCGAACATGTCCTGGGGATTCCGGATACAAGGAAGCTGCGCGCCGCACGAGGAGTGTCACCAGCGATGGGAACGCCGCCGTCCCGCCGCGCCCGGTGGGCGCCGGAGCGCACGGTCTCCCGCCGGAGCCGCGCGCCCGGACCGGCGAGCAACCGGCGCTGCCCTGCAGAGGCGCCGGTCGGAATCGAACCGACGATCGAGGATTTGCAGTCCTCTGCCTTACCACTTGGCCACGGCGCCAAAAGAATGGGGAGCCGACGAGCGCGCTCCCCATACCGGCTTTGCAAGAGCGGGAAACCGGACTCGAACCGGCGACCCCCACCTTGGCAAGGTGGTGCTCT
>VYDD01000469.1 GCA_009843625.1 Gammaproteobacteria bacterium
GTGCTGGCCCGAGGTCTTCGTCGGTGAGAGTTCTTCCGTGTATCGGTCGCGGAGTTACGATGCGTAAGAAGCGGGGAGTTACACTGGCAGCCCGCACAAGACGGGGTTGTTGTTCATCATCGATTGTCGTGAGTTCGATCGGCTGAAATGCAGCTACCGGATCGATGGTCCTCAGCCCCTGCTCCAGAGCCAGGTAGCCAGCGGGTGATACGGAATTCAACCCGCTCCCGAGTCGAGGATTCCGCTGCGTGAGCATCAGGATCCCCTCGGAGCCGGGAATCGGAAGGGGAGCGATGAGCACCTGATGGACGACGGAAAAGAGGGCCGTGTTGAGCCCGATGCCCAGACCAAGCGTCGCGACCGCAAAGAAGCTGAATCCGGGGTTTCGTTTCAGGCGCCGCAACGCGTTCCGAATCGTCGGACTCATGAAGCTGTCTGCTCCAATTCCGCGGCGGGCCTCCATGCTCAGGGACCTACCGTCTCAAGCACCTGTCGCTGAGCTTCGTCTTCGCTCACGATCTGCCCGTCGAAGAGGTGGACGGTCCGGTCGGCCATGTGGGAATAGCGCGGATCGTGCGTCACCATGCAGATCGTGGCGCCATCGTCATGCAGTTCCTCGAGCAACCTCATCACAGCGCTTCCGTTCCGGGAGTCGAGGTTTCCGGTGGGCTCGTCCGCGAGCAGGATGAGCGGCTTTCCGACGATGGCGCGCGCGACCGCGACACGTTGCTGCTGGCCGCCCGACAGCTGATTGGGGTAGTGCCGGGTGCGATGAGCGAGCCCCACGCGCTCGAGCGACTCCTGCACGCGCTCCTTGCGTTCCGCGGCCCCCATCCCTCGATAGGTCAGCGGCAGCTCGACGTTCTCGTACACGGTGAGATCGCCGATCAGGTTGAACGCCTGGAAGATGAAGCCGATCGCCCGGTTTCGAACCCGCGCCCGCTGGCTCGCATCCAGGTTCTCGGCCGGGGTGCCGTCGAGCAGGTATCGCCCCGTCGTGGGGCCGTCCAGCAATCCCAGAATCGACAACAGCGTTGTCTTGCCGCAGCCCGACGGCCCCGCAA
Source organism: Gammaproteobacteria bacterium (assembly GCA_009843625.1). Lineage (GTDB taxonomy): Bacteria > Gemmatimonadota > Gemmatimonadetes > Longimicrobiales > Gaopeijiaceae > BD2-11. The sequence goes on from VYDD01000469.1 coordinate 1,065, forward strand.
TCGATACGTATTCGCCACTTTCTATCGACAGATTGATGTTCGACAGCGCGTGGGTCTCCACCTCTTCGGCCAGGAAGACCTTGCCCACGCCGTCCAGTCGGATCAGCGCATCATCGGTCATCATCGTGTTCCTCCGCGCCCCCTCAGCCTTACCCGGCTGAACCCGTCCCATTCGGACATGTCCGACAGAATCACGACATCGCCCGGCTGCAGTCCCTCGCGAACCTCGATGTCGTTGAGCGAACTGGCGCCGAGGCGGACGGTGACGCGCTCCGCGAACCGCCCGTCGTCGACCAGCTTGAAGAGGCTCGTCTGCTGATTGGCCTGCCCGAACGTCGGGCGGCCCATGTGGATGACGTCGTCGAGGCGCTCGACGACGACGCTTCCGTCAACGCTGAGATCGGGCCGCGCCGACGGCGGCAGGTTCTGCGGAAGCGCGACGTCGATCGTCACCGTGCCGCTCCGAACCGCTGGATCGATGCGCACGACCCGCCCCTGAATCGTGTCCGTCCGGGTGTCGATCATCGCAACCTGTCCGACGGCGATCTCCTGCGCCTGCGTCTGCGGTATGCGGATCTCGGCTTTCAGGCGGCCTGGAGCGACGACTCGCGACAGGGCCTGCCCCGACTGCACCCATTGTCCCTCCTGGAGCGGAATGTCGAGCGGCGCCAGCACGCCGCCCACCGACGCGGTCACGTTCATGGACTGAATTCGATCGCGGCTGAACCGAACCAGGTCGGCGAGGCGCGTGATCTGTTCCTCCTGGGCGCTGATCTGCTCCTCTGTCGTGGCCTGGATCACGGCCAGGCGCTCCGCCTCGGTCTCGAGACGAAGCGACAGGGCTTCCACGGACTCGCGTGACCGGTCGAGGTCTGCCCGGGCGACGAGTTCCGGGTTCTCGTCGAAGAGCTGCTGGTTGATCCGATAGGCGCGATCCGCCTCGAGATAGTCCGCACGCACCGTTGCCGTGGTGGCGCGCTGTTGAAGCTCCTGCATCCGCAGACTGGTGCGCAGTTGAACGAGGCTCGCCTGCGCCGCCGACAACTGCTGCTGAGCCTGCAGCAATTGCATGTCCACATCGGGGTTGCTCAGGCGCATGATGAGATCACCTGCCGCGACGTCGGCGCCGGGCAGCGAGAGAATCTGCTCGATGCGTCCGGCGGTCACCGAGGTGATCCAGCGCATCTGCTCCGGTACGAGCGTGCCCGGACCCCGTACCTGCCGGATCAAGGTTCCGTGCGCCACCGTGTCGCTCCATACGATGGCGGCATCAACGGTCGGGAGGCCCGACGGAAGCAGCTGCCATCCGAAGACGGCGATCGCGACGGTGCCGATGGCCGTTGCGCTCCACGCCAGCCTCTTCTTCCGCTTCCTGGGGCCGATATCGCGAATGATGTCCAAGTCTGGCTCCTTGGGGTTCTCATGAGGTCAGGACTGTGACCGGGTCCACGCCGGTCGCTTCTCGTGCGGGAATCCAGCACGCGAAGGTGGCCACAGCGAGGATTCCGGCCGCGGCTGCCCCGAGCGTTCTGGCGTCCGTGCCTGTGACGCCCCAGAGGTAGGTTTCCAGCAGACCCGAGACGGCCATCGCGCCCGCGAGTCCCACGCCGATCCCGACGACGACCGGGAGCAGTCCTCGCACGACGACCAGCCGCAGTACCCGGTCGCCACTCGCGCCCACGGCCATTCGGATGCCGATTTCGCGACGACGACTCCGTACGACCTGGGCCAGCACGGCGTAGACGCCCACAGCGGTCAGGATGAGCGAGAGAGCGCCGAAGAGCGTCACGAGCAGGGTGCCGAATCGTTCCCGGGCCATCGACTCCGCGACCGTCTCGCTGAGAGCGAAGACGTCGGGGCCGGGAAGGGCGGGATCCACCGTGCGTATCGCCTGTCCGAACGCCCGCTCGAGTTGCTCCACGGGCAGGGTGCTCCGCACTACGAACACCGGCATCGCGGCTCGGATGCTGGTGATGTAATCGTCAGCCTGAGCGTGCGGAAGGTATATCGTTCGCCGGACCTCGGTCCGGAACGAGACATCCTGCACGTCCGCGGCCACACCGACGATCAGGACTCCGGGCCCTGCCATCGAAGGGAATCGGTACTCGTTGTTTATTCGCCCGAGGTCGATGCGCTGTCCGACGGCGTCGCCGCCGGGAAAGTAGTTGCGTACGAAGCTCTCATTGACGATGGCGACCGGGACCGCGCCCCGAACATCCGCGGGAGCGAACGATCGTCCGCGGACCACCGGGACCGCCAGCGTCTCGAAGTAACCCCGGGTGACGGTTCGCAGTTCGACCGAACCACCGAACTCGTCGCGTCCGGCGATCGAAATCGGGAAGTTCAGGCCCCGCTCGAAGGGGAGGCTGCTCGCTCCGGCGACGAGATCGATTCCCTCCGAGGCTCGCACACCCTCGATCACTCCCTGCGCGAACTGGTCGAGCTGTTCGGAGGTGTCGTAGTTCGGCGGCTTGATCGGAAGCTTTACGGCTACGAGCGCTTCTGGATCGAATCCGGGGTCGGTCTGCCTGAGGTTCGACCAGGTGGTGAAAAGCAGGCCGGCTGCCACGAGCAGGATGGTCGAGAGCGCCGTCTGCCCCGACACCAGCGCCTCCTGCAATCGACGCTGTCCGGTCGTGGTCCGGGAGCCCTGTCTCAACGCCCGCCAGAGTCCCCCGCGCACCGCGGGCCACGCGGCCACCAGGCCCACCACGGCTGCAGCCGTCAGCGAGATCGCGATCGTGAACGCCGCAAACCACCAGGCCACCCTGTACCAGCCTGACAGC
>VYDD01000106.1 GCA_009843625.1 Gammaproteobacteria bacterium
ACGTACGCGGCCGGCGTCGGCAGCCCCATGCCCAGGATGATCGAGCCCGCCGCGGTCAGCAGCAGGGCGGGGAAGAGCTGGCCCTGCGAGATGACGACGATGAACTCCGACATGCGCAGCCCGATCCCGGTCAGCGACGCCACCCCCACCACGATCCCCGCCGCCGCGCACGCCGCCGCCACCTGAACGGCGCCGGTAGCACCGGCGAGGGTTGCCTTCAGGTAGTCGCTGCGCTTCATCCGGGTCGAGGGGACCGCCAGCGACAACAGGAGCGCTGTGCTTACGCCCCAGAACGCGGCACGCATCGGTGAGCGGCCCTGCGCCAGCAGCGTGACGATGATCAGGAGCGGGATGAGGAGGTGCAGCTTGCTGATGACCGACGGTCGATCCTTGTCGATCACGGGGTCGAGGCCCTGCTGCTCCGCACGGAAGTGGATGGCGGCGAACAGGGCCAGGTAGTACAGAATGGCCGGGATGGCTGCCGCCAGCGCGACCGTGCGGTACGGGATGTTGGTCCAGGTCGCCAGGATGAACGCGCCTGCCCCCATCACCGGGGGCATGAGCTGCCCGCCCGTGCTTGCCGCCGCCTCGATGGCGCCCGCGAAGAAGGGCCGGAACCCCGCCCGGCGCATGAGCGGGATGGTGAAGGTGCCGGTGGTCACCACGTTGGCCACCGCGCTGCCCGACAGCGAGCCCATGAACGCGCTCGCGACCGCCGCGGTCTTGGCCGGTCCGCCCCTCGTCCGTCCCGCGACCCGGTCGGCGAGCGCGATCAGGAGTGCCCCGCCCCCCGCCATGTCCAGCACCGCTCCGAAGAAGACGAACAGGTAGACGAAGTCCGCCGACACGCCCAGCGGAATGCCCCAGATTCCCTCGGTGGAGAGGTAGAGCTGCTCCAGCAGCCGCTGGGGCCCGTAGCCGCGGTGTGCCAGAATCCCGGGCAGCCAGGGTCCGGCGAGCGCGTAGCTGATGGACAGGATCGCCACCGCCACGATGCCCCACCCCGTGGCCCTGCGCGCCAGCTCGAGCACCGCCACCAGCGTGATCGCGGCGGCGATCAGGTCGAGGGTGGTGGGATTGGCCGAGCGGCTCACCAGAGCCTCGTTCTCCGAGACCAGGTAGGCGCAGCTGAGGACCGTGCCCACCAGAAGCAGCAGGGAAACCACGTGCCGCACCGGGAAGCCGCCGCCCGGATCGTCCACCGTGCCGGGCTTCCGGTACAGCCCGCGCGTGCCTCGAACCCCCAGGCCCAGGAACCCCAGCGACGCCATGAGCGCGAGGTGGACCGGACGCTGGATGAGCGCGGTAAAGGGCGCCACCCCCGCCACATAGAGGTGGTAGCAGGCCGCAATGACGGCTATGGCGAGGACAATGCGTCGGATCATCGCGACGGGTTCCAGGGTGAACGCGGTGAAGCCGATATAAGATGGGCTCCCAGGCTAGCCACGCCAGTAGCAGGGGCGGCGGGGTTCGGGCCGCGCTAGTCCGTCACGACACCATCGAAGCGATACCCGCTGCCCCCAGCGCGAAGACGCCGTAGAGCACCATCACGATCGAGAACGCGCCGCCCCAGCTGCGGGTGGGCTGGATGCGGGTGATCCCGATCGCCATCAGCATCGCACACCAGATGCCGAAGAGTCCGATGGCGCTGAGGAAGCTCAGGAGGAACCCCTCGTCCAGGAATGGAGCGAAGGTCCCCAGGCTGAGGACGAGCTCCATGTCGCCCGCGCTCCGCTTCAAGGGAACCTGGGCCAGCGCGCCGACCGACGAGACCACCAGTGCGTGCACGACGACGGAAAGATATTGGCGGAAGCGCCCTTTGTCGCCGAGCAACGTCGCGAAGACGAAGAACAGGACCGTACCGACGACGAAGCTGCCCACGGCGCCCATCACACCGGCCATCGCAATGCCGGCGTAGCGGCCGACGGTGACGGCCATGGCGATCTCGTCCTCCCCCATTCCGGCATCCGCAATGCTCTGCCGGATCTGCGCCTCGAAGAGTTCCGCGGGGAGGAGAAGCATCATGATGACGTTCAGCACCACCAGGAGGACCATGGTAGCCCCCCACACGGGCCTGTCGCGCAGTTGCTCGAACAGCCTGCCCGGGGAGACGAATACCGCGACGATTCTTCCGGGCAGCGAGGGCAGGGACGGGGGCGATGAATCGGACATGGCATCCTCCTGCGGTGCGATGGGTGGGCATGTGACGCGTCTGCGGGCCCGAACCATTATAGCCTGAAGCCGCGGGGCTGGTTATCCTCAGGAGCCCAACAAGCAAACGCATGAGGGAGAAGCATGAGCTTCAGAACCAATCCGGACCGCATCCTGGACAACATCGATCGCCAGAGGAATCGCGATCTGAACCTGGAGCACTACGCGCGTGCGGCCACCGGACGCGAACTCGACAGTGAAACGCCTGAAGCCGACGCGACCCCGACCGAGCGGTTGCGGCGAATCTTCAGTCTGACCAATCGCGGCTACATGTCCGCGGCTCAGAGCACGGACATCAAGCGGTTGGCGTCGCGATTCCGCGCGATCGGCGACATCAGCCACTGCCATGCGCGAGGGGACGTTTCGGTCTCCATCCAGTACCTGGACTCGGAGCGCTACGACGACATCGGCATCGTGCCCTTCGAGATCGTGCCCGCTGATCTCGTGGAGGCCCGCAAGCAGACCCGGACGACCAGACCGGACGCGAACGCGCTCACCCTGCTGCGAACCCACCTGCGAAACGGGGTGATGGCGGCCTACGGCAAGCTGGAGCCGCGGATTCGCGAAGCCGTCCGCACGCGTGCGGATCTGGGTCACCTGGCCGTGCAGGTCACCATCGACGTAAGACCGGCCGACTAGCCTTCGCCGGGGCCGGCCGGCGGCACAGGGCCGGAGCCCGAGCCGACCGCATCGCCGGCGGGGCTCATTCTCCCATTCCAGCGCCCGCCCCGGGCCGCGAGCTTTCGGGCGTGAATCCGCAAAGCACGCCCGGAAATCCCCGCAGCACGCCCAAGCTCCTGGGCCGGATCCTGCTCGACACCGGCGCGATTTCCCGGGGAGCTCTTACGCGCGCACTGCAGGAGCAGCGCCAGACCGGCGAGCGCCTGGGGACGACGCTGGTTCGCATGAAGACCTGTGGCGAAGAGGAGGTGGCGCAGGCGCTCGCGCAGCAGTTGAACCTCCCCTACCTTCCGCCTCCGCTGGAGGCTGGCGAGGATGCGCTGCCGCGCGTGGGGGAGAGCCTGGCGCGGTCGAAGACCGTGCTTCCGCTGCTCGTGGAAGAGCGGGTGCTGCGGCTGGCCATGGCCGATCCGCTGGATCTCGCCACGGCGGACGACGTGCAGTTCCGCACCGGGATGCAGGTCGAGCCCGCAGTGGCCTCCCGTTCGGCGATCTCGGAGGCGCTGGACCGGGCTCTCGGCGGCGGCCTGCAGGTCTTTGTCGCGGCGCTGCCCGGGGAGGAGGCCCGCGAAAGCCGTGGCTACGTCCGGGGAGAGGCCCAGGCGCCGGCCGTGCAGTTGGTCGACCGCGTCCTGAGCGAAGCGGTCGCCGTGGGGGCCAGCGACGTGCACCTGGAGCGGCACGGCGAGCAGTTGCGGGTGCGCCTGCGTGTGGACGGGGTTCTGCGGCACGCGGTGAAACTGCCCAAATGGTCTCGGGAGGCGGTGCTCTCGCGCGTCAAGATCCTGGGCGGCATGGACATTTCGGTGAAGCAGCGTCCCCAGGACGGAGGCTTCACCTACGACCGCGAGGGCCGTCACTTCCGTGTACGCGTTTCCACGATCCCGGTCGACCAGGGGGAGAAGGCGGTCCTGCGCATTCTGGACCCGGGGCGGG
>VYDD01000004.1:0-3167 GCA_009843625.1 Gammaproteobacteria bacterium
CGGAGGATCCCCTCGCCGACATCATGAACATGCGTTCCATCGAATCGGTGTGGATCGCGGGCAACCAGGTGGAGCGGTAGGCCCCCGGGACGAACTCTTCCCGACATTCGAGCGGCGATGCATCCATGGGCTGACAGGCTGGCGATAGCACGCGTAAGCGATTCTGAACCCGGAGATTTGTTTCTAAGCGTTTTGGCGGCTGCGTAAGCGTTTTGGAACTCTGGACGCCATGAGGAATCCCACTTCGCCGCTCGCAGTCGTGCCGGTCGAGAGCCGAGCCGACCTGCGACGCTTCGTCAACCTGCCCTGGTCGATCTATCGCGCTGACCCCGACTGGGTGCCGCCCCTGAAGCGGGACGTCCGCGCCGCCTTCGACACGGCGAAACACCCCTTCCACCTTCACTCCGAGGTTCAGCCCTGGCTCGCGCTCCGCCGCGGCAAGGTGGTGGGGCGCATCTGCGCGATCCGCAACCGGAATCACGAACGGGTGCATGGGGAGGCGGTCGGCTTCTTCGGCTGGTTCGAGTGCATCGACGATCTGGAGGTGGCCGAGGGGTTGTTCAGGGCGGTTCGCGGATGGCTCCGCGAACGCGGTCTCACGGCCATGCGCGGCCCGACCAGCTTTTCCACCAACGAGACCACCGGCCTCCTGGTCGAGGGAGACAGGGGGCCCCCGGCGCTGCTTCTGGCCCACAACCCGCCGTGGTATCCGGACCTGCTCGAAGGCTGCGGGCTCCGCAAGGTCAAGGACCTCTACGCCTGGCACATCGCCGCGGGGAACTGGCCCGAATACCTGTTTCGCGCCGAGAGGATCGTGACGCACCGCTACGGCATCCGCATCCGCACATTGGAAATGTCGAGGTTCGACGAGGAACTCGCCCTCGTTCGGCGACTCTACAATTCCGCCTGGAGGAAGAACTGGGGGTTCGTCCCCTTGACCGACGCCGAGATCGATCACATGGCCGCCGAACTGAAGCCGATCATCGACCCGAACCTCGTTCTCTTCGCGGAAACGCGCGACGGGGAAGCGATCGGGCTCGCGGTCGCCTTTCCGGACTTCAACCAGGTTCTGCACAAGCTCAACGGACGGCTCACCCCGCTCGCGATCATGAAGCTGCTGGCCCACAGGCGCAGGATCACCCGCCTGCGCGTCCTCATTCTGGGGCTCTTGGAGAAGTGGCGGGGCAAGGGCATCGATGCGCTCCTCTACCTCGCGCTTTTCCGAAACGCCAGCGCCGCCGGGATGAGGGAGGCGGACATGTCCTGGATCCTCGAGGGCAATCACCGAATGAACGCCGCGATCGAACGGATGGGGGGCAGGATCTACCGCACCTACCGCCTCTATGAGGCTCCGCTTTAGCGGGAGTTGTAATCGTTTTATCATGTAGATACATTTTTCTAATCATTTCTCGCGGTATTACGCGGTTTCTCATGGCACAACGATACATCGCTCATCCCGGCAGGAGACCTGTGGGGCAGACCTGGCTCCGCCGGGAGCTGGACTTGGCCGTACCCGCTCCGGCGGTCGAGAGTCATGTGGTTTCCGGCGCGCGCCGGACGGAGATTCACGGGACCCGCGTGCGGGAGGACTATCCTCTGCACTATGCGCCGGACCACTCGCTGGCGGGGCAACTCCGTTTCACGCTGCGCCATGAGCCGTTTGATGTGCGCATCCTGGCTGCGGCCTTCAGGCAGATCGATGCGGCGACGCTGGAAGACTGGGTACGGAGCGAGCCCACGGGTGCCTACAGCCGCCGCGCGTGGTTCCTGTACGAGACGCTCACGGGACGGACCCTCGATGTCGACGACGCGCGCAGCGGCAACTACGTCGAAGCCCTCGATCCGAAAAAGTTCGTCGTAGCGGCGCGCCACAACTCCCAGCGGCACCGGGTCATAGACAATCTGCTCGGCGGCTCCGACCTCTGTGTTACCGTCAGGCGGACCCCGAAGCTTCTGAGCCGGATGGCGATGCCCATCGACGACGAGGCACGCTCCCTTTGTGCAGCGTTCGACCGGAGCCTTCTCACCCGCGCGGTCGACTATCTGTACACCCGGGAAACGCGATCCTCCTTTGCAATCGAAGGCGAGAAGCCGTCTTCTCGCCGTGCTGCTCGGTTCGTGCGGGCGCTCAGCGAAGCAGCCACCTTCGACCCGCTGGACAAGGATGCGCTGGTCGGGCTTCAAGGGTCGATCGTCGACCCGCGCTATGCCGCCACGGACTGGCGCGACGTGCAGATCTTCGTCGGCCGGATGGGTGCGGGCTTCCGCGAAGAGGTCCACTTCGTGTGCCCCCGGCCGGGCGACGTGCCCTCGCTCATGAAGGGTTGGATGCAGCTCACCGAGCGCATCTCGCACGAGAACGTTCCGCCCGTCGTCGGCGCGGCGGTTTCGGCCTTCGCGTTCGTCTTCGTTCATCCCTTCGATGACAGAAACGGCCGCATTCACCGGTTCCTCATCCATCACGTGCTGGCTTCGAGGGGATACACGCCCAGGGACTTCATCTTCCCTGTGTCCGCGGCCATTCTGCGCGATCGTCGTGGCTACGATCGGGTGCTGGAGAGTTTCTCGCGGCCGCTCCTGGAATTCACCGACTGGCGATGGGGTCCGGACAGAAGCCTGCTGGTGGAAGGCGACACCCGCGATCTCTATCGGTTCATCGATATGACCGCGTTCGCCGAATACCTTCACGACCGGGTGGCCGAGACGGTCCGTCACGACCTCCGGGAAGAACTCGGCTTCATCGCCGGCTTCGATCGAGCCTTCAGAGCGGTATCGGAGATCGTGGACATGCCCGACCGGCGCACGTCGCTCCTCATACGGCTCTGCGTGCAGAACGGAGGACGGCTCTCGGCGAGAAAGCGTCCCCGTTTTCGCGAGCTGAGCGATGGCGAAGTGGCTGCCATCGAATCCGCCATACAGCGCGCCTTCGCCACGGATCCGCGCGAACCCGGCGTCCCCGCCGTTGACCCCCTTCACGCGCCCGGCTAGAATCCCGGTGTAGCAGAGGCCGGAGGGGCCTACGGAAGCCGGTGCGAATCCGGCGCGGCCCCGCCACTGTGATGAGGTCCGGGTTTTCCCGACAACTCCGGCTCCGATGTGCCACTGGGCTCCGAGGCGAGCCCGGGAAGGCGAGCCCGGAGGCCTCAAGCCAGGAGACGAGCCCGTCC
>VYDD01000004.1:3177-3793 GCA_009843625.1 Gammaproteobacteria bacterium
CCCTTTTTCACCACCTCCGCGGGGAGGTGAGGGGCGCCTTCCAAATCGCGTTCGCGTTGGTCGGCAACTCCTCTTTCTTCCGCGCGGCAGAGGAGAGCCGACATGAGCTGTGCTCGATTCGTCCGCCTTGCCGCCGCCGTCGCCACCGCCTGCCTTGCCGTGCCCGTTGCCGCCCAGGGACCGGGCAACCTGCAGGGGCTGGTGGTCACCGCCAACCGGCTACCCCAACCCGAATGGGCCGCCGCGGCCCACACGACCATCCTCTACGGCGCCGAACTGGAACGGGCCGGCATCGAATACGTGGCCGACGCCCTGCGCCAGCTGCCGGGCGCGGCGCTGGTCCGGGGGGGCTCGTTCGGCGCCATCACGTCGCTCTTCCTGCGAGGGGGCGAGTCGGACTACGTGCAGGTGCTCATCGACGGGGTGCGCGTGAACGAGCCCGGCGGCGCCTTCGACTTCGCTTCGCTCACCACCGACAACGTGGAACGCATCGAGGTCGTGCGCGGGCCCGCCTCCGCGCTCTACGGCTCCGAAGCGGTCAGCGGGGTCATCCAGATCTTCACCCGGCGGGGAAGCGGCCGGCCTCGGGGAGACCTGTCGTTCCAGGGAGGCAGCT
>VYDD01000118.1 GCA_009843625.1 Gammaproteobacteria bacterium
CATTGTCCCAGAGTTTGGACAGTCCCCGGGGCTCGAAGATGAGGAAGAGGATGATGACGATCCCGAACACCGCCTGCTGCGCGTAGGGAAGAAGGGAAGCCGCCTCGGGAGCCGTATCCTGGATGGCGCGCCCCAGGTTGGTGATCAGCGCCGGGAGCAACGTGATCAGTGCCGCTCCCAGGAACGATCCGCGGATCGCGCCCAGGCCGCCCACGATGATCATCGCCAGGTAGACGATGCTCGTGTCCAGGGTGAAGCGCTCCCAGGTGACGATGTTGCGGTAGAAGGCGATCATCGCCCCCGCGAGCCCAACGAAGAACGACGAGGTCGCGAAAGCCAGCAGCTTGGTGCGGAAGACGTCCACCCCGATGACGCTCGCCGCGACATCCTGGTCCCGCACCGCCTCGAAGGCGCGGCCGATGCGGCTGCGGAAGAGGTTGGCCGCGAAGAGCGCGGTTCCAGCCGCCGTGAGTACCGCCAGCCAGTAGAAGTTGAAGGTGCTGTTCAGGCGGAGGCCGAACAGGCGCGGGGCGGGCACGACGATGGCCTCGGTCCCGCCCGTGACTGCCGTCCAGTGGGTCATCGCCCACTCCACGATCTCCTGCGCGGCCAGGGTTGCAATGGCGAGGTACAGGCCCTTGAGACGCAGGGAAGGGAGCCCGAAGAAGGTGCCCGCCACGGCGGTGAGAATGCAGGCGCAGAACACGCTCGCGCCCCACGGGACCCCGAAGTTGAGGGTCAGCAGTCCGGCGGTGTAGGCCCCGATCGCCATGAAGGCGCCCTGGCCCAGCGAGATCTGGCCCGTGTAGCCCACGAGGATGTTGAGCCCGATGGCGCCTACGGTGGCGATGGCCACCTGGTTTGCCAGATCCAGCCAGTAGGTGCTGGCCAGGAAGGGGAAGACGAGCACGAAGAGGGCGAGAGCCGCGAGCCGGATTCGCTGTGCGGGCCGCGGACGGAGTCCCATGTCGGACTCGTAGCGGGTGTGGAAGACGCCGCACTCCATGCTCATGGGGAGAGTCTCATACGCGCTCGATGATCTCCTTCCCGAAGAGGCCGTAGGGCCGGACCATCAGCACCATGATGAGTACCAGGTAGGGGACCACCAGGTTGAGCCCGTGCCCCACGTAAAAGCCGACGTATACCTCCAGCAGCCCGATGATGGCGCCGCCGACAACGGCCCCCTTGATCGAGTCAAGCCCGCCGAGGATCACCACCGGAAAGACGCGCAGCCCGATGGCCGCCACGTTGGGGCTCACCCCCACGATGTTGCCGAGCATGATGCCCCCGAGCGCCGCCGAAGCGGCCGCCAACCCCCACGCCACCCCGAACACGCGCGGAATGCTGATCCCCATGCTGAGGGCCGCCTGCTGGTCGTCGGCGATGGCGCGCATGGCGATGCCGTCGCGGGTGTAGCGGAAGAAGAGCCCGAGCGCCGCCAGCACCGCGAGCGCGATGGGGATGGAGAGCACCCGTGCCGTCGAGAGCACCGCCGGCCCGATGACGAGGTCGCCGGCGGGCAGGAACGACTCGAACGCGCGCGGATTCGGGCCCCAGATGGCGTTGATCGCGCCCCGGAGCACCGACGACAGCCCGATGGTCACCATGATCATCGAGATGATGGGCTCGCCCACCAGGGGCCGCAGCACCAGGCGTTCGACCGCCAGGGCCACCGCAACGGCAAGCAGCACGGTCACGAGGACCCCCACGCTCCAGGGCAGCCCGGTCTGCGCCACCGCAAAGAAGATCAGGTAGGTCCCCAGCAGGAGCAGGTCGCCCTGGGCGAAGTTGATGACGTCGCTGGCCTTGTAGATGACCACGAAGCCCGCCGCCGCCAGGGCGTAGATCATCCCCGTGCTGAGTCCGGAGACCGTCAGTTGCAGGAAGATGTCCACGGAATCAGGTATCCATCGTCTCGATGCGCAGTTCGTGCTCGACCGCGGCAGTGCGACCGTCCTGATAGGTGATCTCGGTCGCCACCGTGATTGAATCGGCCTCCCCCTGCAGCGAACCGATGATGTCCGCGAAGCGGTTCGCGATATGGCGTCGCCGGACCTTGCGCGTGCGGGTCAGCTCGGCGTCGTCGGCGTGCAGTTCCTTGTGCAGAAGCAGGAAGCGATGGATGCGGGCGGCCTCGGGCAGTTCCTCGTTCACTTCGGCGACGTGCTCCCGGACCAGGGCGTACACCTCACTCCGCCGCGCCAGGTCGGTGAAGGTGGTGTAGGGAATGCGGTGTCGCTCCGCCCACTGCCCGGCGTTCTCCATGTCGATGGCGATCATCGCGGTGACAAACGGAGCCCCGGCGCCCCCGAAGACGACCGCTTCGCCGACGTAGGGACTGAACTTGAGCTTGTTTTCGACGAACTGCGGGGAGAAGTGGGTCCCGTCCGCCAGCTTCATCACGTCGGCCAGGCGATCGATCACGACGAGGTGGCCATTCTCGTCGAAGTAGCCGGCGTCGCCCGAATGCAGCCAGCCGTCTTCGAGCGTCTCCGCGCTGGCCGCGGGGTTGCGGAAGTAGCCCTGGAACACCGCGGGACTCCTGCAGAGGATCTCGCCCTCGTCCGAAATCCGGATCTCGGTGCGGGGCAGCGGCACCCCCACGGTCTGGAAGCGGATGTCGTCGTCCCGGTGCACCACCGAGATTCCCGACACCTCGGTCTGGCCGTAGAGCTGCTTCAGGTTGACCCCGATGGCGTGATAGAAACGAAAGACGTCGGGACCCAGCGCGGCGCCTCCCGTATAGGCGCGCCGGACGCGGTTGAGCCCAAGCTGGTCGCGGATGGGGTGAAACACCGTCCAGTCCGCGAGGCGATGGGTCAGGCGCCGGACCGGACCGATGCGCCGTCCTCGAAACCGCGCTTCGGCGGTCGCCGCGCCCTGCTTCATGGCCCAGCCGTAGAACCACCGCTTGAGCCGGGTGGTGTCCTCGGCCATCACCTGCACTTCCGAGACCATGTTCTCCCAGATGCGCGGGGGCGACATGAGAAAAGCGGGCCCGATCTCACGCATGTCCTTGCGCGCGGTCGCCGTCTCCTCGGGGAAGTTCACCGTGAACCCCGCCAGAAGCCCGCTCGCCACGGCCACCATCTGTTCACCGATCCAGGCGAGCGGGAGGAACGACACGAATTCGTCGCCCGGGTTCATCGCGTCCACAGTGCGCAACTGGGACGCCATCACGATCAGGTTCTCATGCGAGAGCATCGCCAGCTTGGGGATGCTGGTCGTGCCGGAGGTCGTGCACAGGAGCGCGATGTCGGCTGGCTGAACCGCGGAGAGTCGCCGGCTGAATTCGTGCGGCGATCGCTCGTGCCGCCGCTCTCCCAGCGCTTCGATCTCCCCGAACGACATCAGCCCCGGCGCCTCGTACCCGTACATCCCGCGAGCATCGTAATACACGATGTACTCCAGGCCGGGCAGCCGGTCGCGCACCTCCAGCACCTTGTCGACCTGCTCCTGGTCCTCCGCGACCACGATGCGGGCCTCGGCGGCTTCCAGCATGCGGGCGAGTTCGTCCGCGATGGCGTCCTGGTAGAGCCCGAGAGGGAGGATTCCCGCCGCCTGGGCCGCGAGTTCGGCGATCATCCACTCGGGCCGGTTGTCGCCGATGATCGCGACCCGGTCCCCTTCTTCCGCGCCCAACTCCGCCAGCCCCAGCGAAAACGCCCGCACCCGGCCGAGGTATTCCGCCCAGGTGATCTCCTGCCAGATCCCGAACTCCTTCTCGCGCAGCGCGACCTCGTCGGGGCGGCTCGCGGCTCGTCGGGCGAGCAGGCCGGGGAGCGTATCGGG